>CALIZJ010000080.1 GCA_938028845.1 uncultured Blautia sp. | reverse complement strand
GCCGTTTTTTTAACAGCATCCGCGCACGTTCAGAAAAAGCAGCCTTTGGCTCTTCTATCTTTTTCTTTTCCAGAAGGGTCTCCACAGAATTAAATTCCTGTACCCATGGTATCTCTGCAAGGCATTTGGGACAATATAAATTTCCCTTTTCCACCTCAGCATGACACTTCGGACATTTCATGGCAATCACTTCTATTTCTTCGCTTACAAACTATCTTCTATGTATGTCTGGAATTCTTCCATTGTCATAAGTACTTTACGAGGTTTCGTCCCTTCTTCCGGGCCTACTACCCCTGCGTCACAAAGCTGGTCCATGATCCTTGCCGCTCTGTTAAATCCGATTTTAAACATTCTCTGCAGCATACCGATGGAAGCCTTTTCCTTTTCGATAATAAATTTCCCGGCTTCCTCAAAGTAGATATCCCTCTCTTCACTCCCAGAGGCGCCCCCGACGGTACTTGCTGTATTCACCTGTTCCTGCACCTTTGTATCATACTCCACGACAGGATTTTTATCCGCCAGAAAACGAACCACTGCGCTGACCTCTTCATCGGAAACAAAAGCACCCTGAAGTCTGGCAGGCTTTTGATACCCCTGGGGATAAAAAAGCATATCTCCCTTGCCCAAAAGCTTTTCTGCTCCATTCATATCCAGGATTGTCCTGGAATCCACGCCGGAGGACACAGAGAAAGCGATCCTGGAAGGCATATTCGCCTTGATCAGTCCCGTAATGACATTTACAGAAGGACGCTGGGTGGCTATGATCAAATGGATTCCCGCAGCCCGGGCTAACTGGGCAAGACGGCAGATGGCGTCTTCCACCTCTCCCGGCGCTACCATCATCAGATCGGCCAGCTCGTCCACAATGATCACGATCTGGGGCATTTTTTCCGGCCGTTCTTCCCCTTCCGGGAAGCGCATGGTCTCTATTTTCTTATTATACTCTTTCAGATTCCGGACTCCATACTCAGCAAAGGTATTATACCGGGATGTCATTTCCGACACAGCCCAGTTTAAAGCGCCTGCCGCTTTTTTTGGATCTGTAACTACCGGAATAAACAGATGCGGAATCCCATTGTATACGCTTAACTCTACCACCTTGGGATCGATCATGATCAGCTTAACCTCATCCGGAGTGGCCTTATATAAGATACTGATGATCAACGTATTGATGCACACAGATTTACCGGAACCTGTAGCTCCTGCGATCAGAAGATGGGGCATTTTTGCAATATCCGCCACCACCGGTTTGCCCGCAATGTCCTTGCCGGCAGCAAAGGACAGCTTTGACTTGGCATTCTGGAATTCGCTTGACTGCAGAAGGTCCCGCAGCATCACAGCGCTGTTTTCTTTATTTGGAACCTCGATCCCCACAGCCGCTTTTCCTGGAATAGGCGCTTCGATACGAATATCCGGCGTTGCAAGGTTCAGTTTGATATCGTCTGCCAGGCTTACGATCTTACTGACCTTCACTCCCATCTCTGGATGAAGTTCATATCGTGTAACCGTAGGTCCGCAGCTTACATTCGTAACTGTTACATTAACGCCGAAATTGCGCAAAGTCTCTTCCAGCTTCTGGGCGGTCTTGCGAAGATGCTCATCGGAGTCTCCCTGCTTTTTACTATTTCCCCGTTTTAAAAGTTTCAGCGGGGGAAACTGATATTTTTTCTTAACAACAGGTTCATTTTTTTTAATCTCCTGCTGGATATTCTCGATTCCAGTTTCAATTTCTGCGGCATCAGATCTGGTTTTTTTCGAAGGCTGCCGCTTGGCCTTCTCTTCCTGAAAAGGGGGCAGGTCATCCTCCTCATCATCCTCATCGTCAAGATCCAGATCCGCCTCCGGTACCGGACGGTTTATCTTAAACTCCATCTGGCCGGACCCGGCTTCCTGTGTATCCAGTTCGTCCTCATCCAAAGGGTTGGACACATCGCCTTTTAAATCCGGAACAGAAAGTTTCACATTCTGAAGAAAGGAGGGACGGGCAAATCCAGCCTCCTTTTCCTTAGCGTCCTTCTTTGCCCTGCCTGTTTTCTTTACAGAAGCCGGCTTCTCTTCTTCAAAAACATCCTCCAGCTCCTCTTCCTCCAAGGCAAGCTCTTCTTCCAGACGGCGAAGTTTTTCTTCTTTTTTCTGTATTCGTTCCTTAGCACGGAGTTCTTTTTTCAGGGCCCGCTCTGGCGCGCCTTCTTTATATTTTTCATGTCCCTGTATAAATAAGCCGGCAATGCCGGAGCCAATCTTATTCATAAATCCAAAGAAAGACCGCTGCGTTACAATGATCAGGCTCACGATCAGGACAAGGACAATGATCACATATCCGCCCGCTACGCCAAATGCAGAAGTAGTGGAAATACAGATAGCACCTCCTACGATACCTCCGCCCGTACGGTAATCGGAACAAAGGGTATAATAATCCAAAAGAGTCGTACTGCGCATATACCCTTCTGTGAGAAGCTGTACAAAGCCGCACAAAAATATAAAAAATACAATGCCCGCAAAAAACTTTTTATATGCCAGGGGATTTGTGTTATTTGATATTAAAAATGCAGCTCCGATAAAAAGCAGAACCGGAAAGATATAAGCAAGAATGCCCACAGCGCCAAAGCAAAAGGAACTGATCACATTCCCCACAAATCCGCCCAGACCAAAGTTACTGATCATCAGTATAAGACAGGCTGCAAAAACTACAAGTAAAAGGATTTCCGTATGGAAATTATTTGCTTTTGTTTTTTTCTTTGTCGTCTTAGTAGTCCTTCCTTTACTCTTCGTTGTTTTAGATGCCGCCATAATAAGGTTCCCTCCTGATTTTTTGTTGCCGAATGATATTTTCTTTTTTCGTCAACTTATAAAATTTACTGCCAGTCCCGCAATTCCTGCAATAAAACAGTAAAATGCAAAATAACGAAATTTTATCTTCTGTGTCCATGAAATCAGAAACTGTACAGTGAAAACGCCCACAGCGCCAGCTACAAGCATACCCAGAACATAGGTAAATCCCAGTCCTATCGTCATTTCCGGAGCCGCAAACTCTCCCAGTTCAAGGAGCATCGCCCCTGCCACAGCAGGAATCGACATAAGGAAAGAATACTTCACCGCAAATTTACGGCTAAGGCCGCAGAAAAGCCCTGCGCTGATGGTAAGACCGCTTCTGGAAAGTCCTGGGAACACAGAGATGCCCTGACAGATTCCCATCCACATGGCATGCCCATAATTTGTCGTGCGGGGTGTCCGCTCTCCTTTCAGATTGCTGAAATCCACCACTAAAAGGACAATCCCAGTCACCAAAAGCCCAATCCCCGGCATAAGTGCAGAAGCTGCGCCTAAAGTTACCAGTCTCCTCGCCGTATAGCCGAGAATGACAGTCGGCACCAGGGAAACCAGGATGAGGACCGTAAATTTCCGGTATGTGTTATGTACGATCCGCGCATAATGAAGGTTATCACCGGTTCTTTTGTTATGGATGTAAAGATTTGCATTTCCTACCAGATCCGCCACAATTCCAAGAAACTCAATGCCGATCTGACGTATATCCTTAAAAAATACGATCACCAGCGCGGCAAGGGTTCCCATGTGAAGCATCACCTCAAAGAGAACGCCCGGTCCCCCATCCACTCCCAGCAGGCTTTCTATAATCGTCAGATGTCCAAAACTGCTGATGGGAAGAAATTCCGTGATCCCCTGTACAATACCCAATATAATCGCTTGTATAACTGACATATTTATCTCGCCGCCATCAAATGACCGGCTCTCCTTTTCTTTTCTCTCGTGTAAAACAGGGTCGCTTTACAGACGGGCATAACCCGCCATCTTCCACATTATAGCATATTTAAACTAAACTTACAATACGGCAGAAACGCAGAAAAAAGCGTCAAAAAGACCAGCCGGAAAACCGGCTGGCCTTAAGAAAGTTCTCTATTAATTTGCCTTCGGCAGTCTCTCATCGATCATATTTGTCAGATGATCGGTGCATTTAAGGGGTGCGATCAATGCAGCGTCTTCTACTGCCACCAGTTTCGCATCCTTACATTCCAGAACGCCTCCGGAAACCTCACCCATTTCACCGTAACGGTAAACAGGAAGTTTCTCATTCATTTCATCGGAGATATCCTCAATGTCATCGTATGGCATTTCGATCTCATATACATGAGCCAGTTCTGCAGCTACTTCCCAGTTGTTAAATACAACATCTTCTTCGATTGCCTGCTCTACTACCTGAAGCCTGCGCTCGGTATTGGTATAAGTACCATAGGTAGATGCAAAGCCTGTACCTGGGATCACAACATCTGCCATCTTAGCGGTCTCTGTCATATGCGTATCGCATACCATCAGGAATACCAGCTCTTTTAATGCGTCAGCCGGAACATCTTCGCCAAATACAAGGAGTGCTTTTACTCCTTCCATTGCCTCAGCGCCAGCAGTGATGCCAAGATCAATGATACCCTGGCTGTTATTCTTAGCCTTTAATTCAAGGATACCGTCACGTGCTTTTCCAATGTGTCCGGACAGAACTGCAATGTCTGCCAGAAGGGTCGCAGCCTCAACAGAAACTACATTCTGCTGGAATACGATCATAGCTTTCTTTGCGTTTGCATAAAGCTCTGCAACTGCTTTGATCTCTTCGCATACATCTGCATTTTCTACGGAAGCTTTAAATGCATCGTAGCCTTCTACGCCTGCACCTTTGCCCATATCTGCCAGAACTTTTGCAACGCCTTTAAAGAACGCAAGGCTGTTGCTTGTAGAAATAGTCTTGTAAGCAAAGCTCATATGATCCTGCTCATAACCTTCCGGATTTACAAGGATCACCTTAGCGCCGTTTGCTGCAGCCTGTTTCAGTTTCAGGCGGATTACCTGATTTTCTTTCGCAACAAATCCTGCGCAGAGGATTACTTCTGCAGAAAGAAGTTCGTCGATCGTATTCGGGGATGCATTTACACCCAGAACCTTTGTCAGACCATTTTCGCGGTTGTTAAAGCACAGTGTCTTTGCACCGATGGAATCCGCGAATTTCTTCATTACATAAGCTTCCTCGTTTGTATATCTGTCGGAGATCGCTACCGCTACTGCATCTTTTCCATATTTTGCAGCAAGGGATTCTGCCTTTTTCGCTACAAGGACAAATGCCTCATGGTAATCTACCTCTGTCAGCTCGCCATTCTTTCTTGCCATTGGCTCAAGAATCTTTCCGTCCATAACGGAGCAGTCAAATCCAAACTTACCTCTTCCGCAGAGAAGTCCTTTGTTTACTGCGCCTTCCTTATCCGGAACTGCCTTGATGAGCATATCGCCATAAGTTTCCAGATGGATCGAGCAGCCCACAGAACAATGGGAACAGGTAGTGTCTGTAACTTCTGTATCAAGGGGAACAGATTTTTCAATGGAAAGTCTTTCCTGTAATGCACCTGTCGGGCAGACGCTTACACACTGACCGCAGGAAATACATCCGGTTTCAGCCAGAGGCTGTTCCAGTGCAGGCATAACCACTGTGTCAAATCCACGTTTTACAAGGCCAAGGGCACCTACACCCATAACCTCATCACAGGCACGAACACACAGACCGCAGAGGATACACTTATTCGGATCTCTTAAGATAAACGGATGTTCATCTTCATAGTCTACTTCGTTCACATCACCTGCAAAACGATCCGGATCTACATTGTACATATTTGCATAGGAGATCAATTTACATTCAAAGTAATCTTTACATCCACATTCCAGACAGCGATGTGCTTCTTCCACCGCCTGCTCTTCGTCATAGCCAAAGACAACTTCTGTAAAGTTATCCTTTCTCTCCTCGGCATTTAACTGTTCCATAGTAGGACGGCACATTCTCTCACGGTCTTCAAAGGTTGCTGCAGTCACATCCTTCTTAGTCACATAGTAGTTTGGCTCATATGCGATCTCTTCTCCGCGAAGGTATGCATCTACTACCAGACATCCTTTTTTCGCATCTGCAATAGACTCTACTGCGATGGAAATCTTGTCATTACCGCAGTCACCGCCGGCAAATACACCTGGGATCGCTGTCATAAAGGTCTTGGTATCGTAAACGATGCCGCCCTTTCTTGTCAGCTCTACGCCTTCGATGCCGGCTGCGTTTACTTTCTGGCCGATAGCAAGGATAACAGTATCTACGTCAATGGTCTTTGTCTCACCTTCTACAGGAATAGGCGCACGACGTCCGGAAGCATCCGGCTCGCCAAGCTTCATAACCTGAAGAACCATCTGACGGCAATGTCCGTTTTCATCGGAGATAATCTCCAGAGGATTGGTCAGGTTCAGGAAGATAACGCCCTCTTCTTCTGCCTCTTCGATTTCTACCATATCTGCAGGCATTTCGTCTTTTGTTCTTCTGTAAATATTATAAACATTTTCTGCACCCAGACGTACGGCTGTACGGCATGCGTCCATAGCTGTATTTCCGCCGCCTACGATGGCTACGTTCTTGCCAAGGTCGATTGGCTCATTGCGGACTACTTTGCGCAGGAAGTCGATACCGCCGATCACGCCGTTGGCATCTTCTCCTTTGCAGCGTACGCCTGTGGATACCCACGCACCTATACCGATACAAACCGCATCAAAATCTCTCTTGATGGTCTCGAAGGAGATATCCTCACCGATCTTAGTGTTTGTTACCATGGTAACGCCCATTCTTTCGATCAGTGCGATTTCTTCGTCAAGCACTTCCTTAGGCAGACGATATTCCGGGATACCATAGCGAAGCATACCGCCAAGTTTTGGCATTGCCTCATAGATGGTCACATCATGGCCTAACTGGCGTAAAAAGTATGCCATGGATAAACCGTAAGGACCACCACCGATGATAGCCACGTTCTTTCCAGTATCCGGCTCACATTCCGGCATAAACGGATCTTCCCCGAATTCGTCAGTATCTGCTGCAAATCTCTTAAGGTTTGCAATAGCAACCGGCTCGTCCACTAAGCCGCGGCGGCAGGCTGTCTCACACGGATGCGGACAGACACGTCCGATGGAACCTGGAAGAGGAATATTTTCTCTGATCAGTTTAATGGCTTCTTCGTACTGTCCATTTGCGATCAGGCCTACATAGCCCTGACAGTCTGTACCAGCCGGACATGCCAGCATACATGGGGGACGGCAGTCTCCCTTATGGTTGGAAAGAAGGAGCTCAAGGTTCGTCTTTCTGGATTCGATAACACGCTGAGTATTTGTACGGATCACCATGTTTGGTGCGATCTCAGTGGCACAGGCTTTCCAAAGTTTCGGATTTCCTTCCAGCTCCACCATACATAAACCGCAGGCGCCGTAAATTTCTGTTCTTTCGTCGTAGCAAAGAGTCGGGATGAAAATGTCGTTCTCTCTGCAAACTTCGAGAATTGTTTGACCGGGAAGTCCGTAAACTTCTTTTCCGTCAATATTTAATCTGTACTTATTCACAGTCTGCACCTCCTATTACACTCTCTTTACTGCGTCAAACTTACAGGACTCTTCACACTTGCCGCACTTGATACATACAGCCGGATCGATCTTATGGATCTGTTTCTTCTCACCGCTGATCGCTCCCACCGGACATTTCCTTGCACATGCGCCGCATCCTTTACAGTTGTCAGTGATCTCATAATGGATAAGAGCTTTACAGGATTTCGCTGTACATTTATGGTTATAAATATGGTCTTCATACTCGTTACGGAAGTATTTCAAAGTGGTAAGGACAGGGTTCGGAGCTGTCTGGCCAAGACCGCACATAGCGCCGTCTTTAATCTTTCCTGCCAGCTCTTCCAAAAGCTCAATGTCTCCGTCTTTTCCTTCTCCTTTTGTGATCCTTTCCAGGATTTCAAGCATTCTCTTTGTACCGATACGGCAGTAGTTACATTTACCGCAGGATTCCTTCTTGGTGAAATCCAGGAAGAAACGCGCCATATCTACCATACAGGTATCTTCGTCCATAACGATCATACCGCCGGAACCAA
>CALIZJ010000079.1 GCA_938028845.1 uncultured Blautia sp. | reverse complement strand
TTTTTAGGTGGCGGTCCTATTGTGTAAAAGACCTGCCTGTCTGGTATTTCTGGTGAAATACGCTAAGGGTGGAAATAGAGAAAGCCCGTTTATAATGTTTACGGTTTTGCCATGGCCATGCTTTCAGAAATCCACGTTCTTCGCCAAGTTCAACCCCTTCGTTAAAAATTTTATCCATTTCACGGCACATGATTTCCACTCCTTTCTGAGTTTCCTTTAATTCACGGACACGTTCTGCCAGGATTGGACTGTACATTTTATCTGGATCTCTGCAAGTAAGATCATGCATCAGCCGGCCTAATTCTGTATCGTCCTGTATGGCAGAATTGACATATAGGATATGTGACCCATCGTTGAAATTTTCCATTACCTCATCTGCTAATTTCATAGTATCATTAGAGTTAAAAAAGCGCAATGACCGGTTTGCTGTTAGGAATCTCTATTTAGACTATTTAGGCAGGATGCACGATTTTGCTGGAGCAATTTTGGCTAATATTTATTTTGAAAAAAATCTTTTATGAAAGAAAATATGATAAAATATAGTTACAAGCTAAAAAATACAGGACTATATTTTGTATAGTTCAAGTTAAAGGTTTAGTATGATAAAATATTCTGAACCTGAAGTATTTTAAAGAGTAGGTTTGTGAAGGAGGAATCAAACATGAATAAGCACACAGGCAAAATTTTAGCTGGTCTTTTATCCCTGGCCATGCTGGGAACAAGCGGTACAGTTTGGGCGGCGGATGCATCATTTACAGATCAACAAAAAGAAAATGAAAGTGCGCTGTTTACAGACTCTAATGAAGAGTATGAAAGCGAAGAAAGTTCAGAAGCAGAAAATAATCCAGGAACCGTATTTACAGATGGAACCATAGAAGAGGGAGAACAGATTTTTTTAACAGGTTTACCTTTGTTGGGAGAAGCAGACCCTGGCGATATGGAAATCCCTGCCGTATCAGTGCAGTATCTTGCTTTAGGCGATAGTATTTCTACTGGTTATGGGCTGTCTGATCCGGGACAAAGCTTTGTAAATCTTCTGGCACAGCAAACAGGAATGACCGTGGCAAACGCGTCTGCAGACGGTGCTGTTTCACAGGCTGTTTTGGCTCTCCTTTCCAGCGGAAGCCTGGATGCGGCTCTTTCTGATGCGGAAGTTGTTACTTTGACTATAGGCGGAAACGATATGATGGCAGCGTTTTATGAAATGATTGCCGCAGCTTATAATGCAGCTTCCGGCGATTCTATTACGGCCGCTCAGGTTCCGGTGATCCTTTCGGATCTTACGGATTCCAGAAACGCGGCTCTTACACAAAGTGCTTTGCAGATTGTAATGAGCGGATATGACAAAGTAAGGCCCTCCTTTTCTGCTGCCTTAGATATGGTAGGAAGCAATTTAAAAAGTATTGCTGCTTATATAAAAGAGAAAAATCCTGATGTGACTATCCTGGTAGGAAATCAATATAATCCTTACCAGTGGCTTCCGCTGCCGTATAGTGTGTTGGGAACATTTTTCGGACAGGCGGTAAATGATTTGAACAGTGTTATTGCAGACGGAGAAAATGGAGCAGGAACCTTATATACAGTGGCGGATGTTTATGCATCTTTTGCTGCTTCAGGAGAAAGTCTCACCAATGCTTCGGCGCTTCCTTTAAATCTCGATTTTCATCCGAACAGTCAGGGACACGCTGTTTATGCTTCTGTATTTGGAAAGCTTTTTACAAATACAGATTCTGAGGCAGTGGGAAAACCGGAGATTTCTCAGGTCAGCGTTACAGGGAATAGAGTAAGCGCTCAGCTTGCCGAGACGGTGGAAAATGCACAGGGATATGATTTTGTAATCGGAGTCCAGGAGAATTGTATTGAGACGAAAGAATATTTTCAGATATGCAAAAACCAGACAGACATAGGAGCGGATTTTTATTATATCCCTCAGGGAAGCTATTATGTGTTCTGCCATGCGTGGATAAAAGGGGAGGACGGGATCAAGCAGTTCGGAGAGTGGTCAGAAGGGATTCCTGTTACCGTTAATGCAGTGACACCGCAGACTCCTGTCCTTGAAAAGGCGACAGTAAAAGGAAATACAGTTACTCTTACTTATAGTTCTTGTGAAAATGCGATGGGATATGATCTTGTACTTGGAAAAGAACGGAAAAAAGTGAATTTAGAATACCGTCCGGTAAACTATGGAACGAATGTGATTAAAGTAAAGAGAGCAGACCGCCTGACTGTTACCTTTAAAAATGTAGAAGAGGGCACTTATTTTGCAGGGCTCCATGCCTATAACAGAACGTCAGAGGATGGCAAGAAAGTGTTTAGCTACTGGTCAAATACAAAAAAGATTACTATAAGATAAAATTTTTTTTAGAAACCTCATCCTGCCTTTCGCCGGGTATGGACATAAGTTTTTTACGGATCTGCGCTGTCAGGATGTGTATGTGATTTCTTCCGGCGGCCACGGCTGGGCGGAGACCAGTGGAAAAATATTTGACCCGGACTGGGCTTTGGTAAGTAAGGCAGATACCTATTTTGCCATGCCCTATTCCTTAAGCGGCGTTCAGGGACGGCCAAATTACGCACCGAACAGGGTCTATGTGGCAGCCGTTTGATGAAAAAGGACAGCAGGGAAAAGCTTGCTGTCCTTTTTATGGACGTAAAGATCCTGGAGGCACTTGAATGAAATGATCCAGATGGGGGATGGGATCATGGTCTTTCCTGTATACGAAGCCGATTTCTCTGGCAGGAAAAGCGCCGTTCATAGGAACTTCCACTAAAGCGCCGCTGTCTAATTTTTCCTGGACAAATTCCCGTATCACACAGGCTACCCCCATCCCGATTTCTGCAAAACGTATCAGCAGATCCATGGAAGTTACTTCCAGGATATGCCGCAGCTCGATCTGCCGCTCCTTTAAAAGTGTGTTTACAGACTGGCGGGTGAGATTATCTTCATCCAGCATCATAAAGGTGGCTGTGTGAAAAAGAGGCTCTGTGGGATAAAGGGCCTGCTGGTTTTTCAGATAATCTTTTGCAGAAACAAAAACATCGCTGATCTTCTGCAGCGGAAGATACTGAAATCCGGAAAGCTTCTTAGGCCGTCCAATGAGACCCAGATCAATCTTGCCCTGCTCTAAAAGCTGCAAGGTCTGATAGGTAGACTGACAGGAAATCGTCACCCGCACCTGTGGGTATTTCTTAATATAGGATTTCAGATGAGGTACCAGGACATAGTTGCACAGAGTAGCGCTGGTGCCTAAGCGAAGCCTTTGTATATTCTTGGAACGATTGTGTAAAAGAGCATCTTCCCCCTCATCCAAAAGGACAAAGGCTTCTTTTACTTTCTCAAACAGAAGCTCTCCGGAAGAAGTGAGCGTCACACCCCGGGAACTACGTTTAAAAAGTTCGGTATCCAGGCTTTCTTCCAGTTTTTGTATGGCCCGGCTGATGGCAGGCTGGCTGATATAAAGCTCTCTTGCCGCCCGGGAAATATTTCCAGTGCGTCCCACTGTATAAAAAACATGGTACAAAGAGAGACGGTCCCGGGTTTCTTCTGTCTGGCTTAAAGAAATCTGTCTGCTGGGATAAGTGCTGTTTTTACTTTGGCTGTCTGGTGAAGAGAATTCTTTGGCTTTAAAATCTGTTTTTTTCTCCATAAATTTTCCTTTCTGCAGAATCATATAAAAAGCAATCTCCGCGCTTAACATTAAGTTGCAGATGACGGCATATGCAAAGCCGACTGCAGGACAACGGATCTTAGAATTTTTTGAACAGACCATTGCTCCGCAGAATGTAGAGAATCTGAGAATCAATGCTAATATAACTGTAGGTTATGATAAATATGAATAATATGTATTAGCATTATAACAAAAAATGTGCTAAAATAGCAACAGCAGGATAAAAAGGAGGAAATAAAAATGGGAATGACAATGACACAGAAGATCCTGGCAGCACACGCAGGACTGGATCATGTGGAAGCAGGACAGTTGATAGAAGCAGATCTTGACCTGGTTCTTGGAAACGATATCACTTCTCCTGTGGCAATTCACGAAATGGATAAAATGACAGTGGATACTGTTTTTGATAAGGATAAAATTGCTCTGGTAATGGACCATTTCATCCCGAATAAGGATATTAAATCAGCAGAACACTGTAAATGCGTCCGGGAATTTTCCTGTAAGCATGAGATCACCAATTATTTCGATGTAGGAGAAATGGGAATCGAACATGCCCTTCTCCCGGAAAAAGGACTGACAGTAGCCGGAGATGTGATCATCGGCGCAGATTCTCATACCTGTACATATGGAGCCCTTGGGGCATTCTCCACTGGTGTGGGAAGTACAGATATGGCAGCGGGCATGGCTACAGGAAAGGCATGGTTTAAAGTTCCCTCCGCCATTAAATTTAATATTGTAGGAAAACCAAAGAAATGGGTAAGTGGAAAGGACGTGATCCTGCATATCATCGGTATGATCGGTGTGGACGGAGCCCTTTATAAATCCATGGAATTCGTAGGGGAAGGAATCAAAAATCTTTCCATGGACGACCGCTTTACCATTGCGAACATGGCGATCGAAGCCGGCGGAAAGAACGGAATTTTCCCGGTAGACGAGCTGGCAGAAGCATATATGAAGGAACATTCCAAACGTCCCTATAAAATATACGAAGCAGATGAGGACGCTGTTTATGAAGCGGAGTATACGATTGATTTAAGCACTTTAGAGCCTACAGTAGCGTTCCCGCATCTGCCGGAGAATACAAAAACGATAAACGAGATCAAAGAGGATGTGGTCATCGACCAGTCTGTGATCGGTTCCTGTACAAACGGCCGTATGGACGACCTTAGAACCGCAGCGAAGATTCTGGAAGGACGTAAGGTGAAAAAAGGTGTGCGCTGCATCGTGATCCCTGCCACCCAGGCAATCTATCTGCAGGCTATGGAAGAAGGACTCTTAAAGATCTTTATTGAAGCGGGAGCTGTAGTAAGCACGCCTACCTGCGGTCCTTGCCTTGGCGGATACATGGGTATCCTGGCAGCGGGAGAGAGATGTATCTCTACTACAAACCGAAACTTTGTAGGACGTATGGGACATGTAGATTCAGAAGTATATCTGGCAAGTCCGGCAGTGGCGGCAGCCAGTGCGGTGACAGGAAAAATTTCCGCGCCGGAAGAACTGGGATTATAAGGAGGAAGAAATGATGGAGGCACAGGGAAGAGTATTTAAATTTGGCGATAATGTAGATACAGACGTGATTATTCCGGCAAGATATCTGAATTCCTCAGATCCGGCGGAGCTGGCTACCCATTGTATGGAAGATATTGACAAAGAATTTGTAAATAAAGTAAAAAAAGGCGATATCATTGTGGCAGATAAAAATTTCGGCTGCGGTTCATCCAGGGAGCATGCGCCCATCGCTATCAAAGCTGCAGGCGTAAGCTGCGTGATCGCGGAAACCTTTGCAAGAATCTTCTACCGCAATGCCATTAATATCGGCCTGCCGATCATCGAATGTCCGGAGGCAAGCAAAGGCATCGAGGACGGAGATGAAGTAAAGGTGGATTTTGATTCTGGTATGATCTATAATCTTACGAAAGGCACAGAGTTTAAGGGACAGGCTTTTCCGGAGTTTATGCAGAAGATCATCCGTGCAGAAGGGCTTGTAAATTATATTAACAGCAAATATTAAAGAATTTTAAAAAGCAGTTCTTGTTCACTTAAAAATAAAAAAGATTAAAAACAGAAATGTACGGCGGCTTTCTATTAAATAATAGGATGCCGCCGCTTTTTAAGGGATTGTTTCAGATTTTGCTATTTGAAAAAACGTAGAAAAGAGAAAGAGAATAAAAAATCAAATTTATATAAAATGCATAAAAAATTAGAAATTCATTTATATAAAATTTCTAAAAATATGGTTGACATTATTTACAAAAAAATATACTATATTGTTAGCACCCGAATTGTTAGTAACCGAACAACATGGAATGAAGATGAAAGGGATGGAAACATGGGAGAAGATGCAGGAAAATGGATAAATCTTGTTTCCCATCAGTTAAAACGACAGATTTTCTGCCAGGATCATAAAGAGAACGGACAGGATAATCTTACGAACATGCAGAAACATATTCTGCATTTTATTTTGTTGGAAACCATGCATCGTGACCTTTACCAGAAAGACTTGGAAAAAGAATTTAAGGTACGAAGGTCTACGGCGACAGGGACCCTTCAGCTGTTGGAAAGAAAGGGATATATTTACAGAGAACCGGTAAAGGAGGACGCCAGGCTTAAGCGTATTGTTCCCACGGAAAGCGCTTTAAGCATCAGGAAGTCTTTGCTGGAAAACATCAGCAGAAGGGAAAAACAGATTCGGGAAGGTATTGCAGATGAGGATATGGAGGTATTTATGCGTGTACTGAAAAAAATCTCTGCGAATCTCTCTGACGGGGAGAAAACAAAAGACAGCAAAAATGTATGGAAAGGAAGGGAAACAGATGAATAGGAAACTATTGAAGTCTGTGCGGGAATACAAAAAGCAGGCATTTCTGGCCCCGGTCTTAGTGGCTTTGGAAGTGCTGATCGAAGTATTGATCCCGCTTCTGATGGCAAACATCATTGACATTGGAATTATGGAAGGGGATATGGGATATATCATCCGGATGGGTCTCCTGTTAGTTTTCCTGGCAGTGCTCGCGCTGCTCTTTGGCGCGAAGGCGGGGCAGACAGCGGCTGTGGCTGCTGCAGGTTATGCGAAGAACCTTCGCCACGATATTTTCTATAAAATACAGGAGTTTTCATTTGGGAATATTGACCATTTTTCTACCTCAAGCCTTGTAACCCGAATGACGACGGATATCACAAACGTGCAGATGGCCTTTATGTTCAGCATCCGTTTGCTGGCAAGGGCGCCGTTCATGGTCATTATGTCATGGATCATGACGGCGACGATCAATATAGAGATCGCTTTCCTGCTTTTGATCACGATCCCTGTTCTTGGCGGCGCGCTGATTTTTATTGCCAAGAAAGCACATCCGCATTTTATTGCGGTTTTCGATGAATATGACGTGCTGAACAATACTGTACAGGAAAATGTAAACGCGTCAAGAGTGGTAAAAGCTTATGTAAGAGAAGAACATGAAAATGAGAAATTCCAGAAAATTTCTCTGAAAGTATTTGATCTCTTTACAAAAGCGGAGAAGATCGTTGCCTGGAACTCACCGGTTATGCAGTTTGTAATGTATGCGGTGGTGCTGTTTTTGGTGCTGATCGGCGGCGAGAGCATCGTAACGGAGCAGATGCAGACAGGAGAGCTTACCAGTATCATGGTATATGCCATGCAGATTTTGATGTCTCTTATGATGGTTACTTTTGTTTTTGTACAGATCATGATCGCAGAGGCATCTTCAGACCGTATCCGTGAGGTCCTGGAAGAAGTTCCAGAAATGAAGGATGAGGACAATGCACTTACCACTGTTCCCAACGGGGACATTGATTTTGAGAATGTAAGCTTCAGCTATTCAGGCAAAGACGGAAATCTTTCTCTGAAAAATGTAAACCTTCATATTAAAAGCGGTCAGATCGTAGGTGTCATCGGCGGTACCGGAAGCGCGAAATCTACTTTGGTGCAGTTGATTCCCCGTTTGTATGATGTGACCAGCGGATGCGTGAAGGTAGGCGGACAGGATGTGCGCAAATATAACCTGGAAAAACTTCGTGACCAGGTGTCCATGGTGCTGCAGAAAAACGTCCTCTTTACCGGAAGTATATATGAAAATATCCGCTGGGGTGATGAAAATGCCAGCGATGAGGAAGTAAAAAGGGTATGCCGCCTTGCCCAGGCAGACGGATTTATCAATGAATTCCCAGGCGGTTATAATACTATGATCGTAGAAGGCGGAAATAACGTATCCGGCGGACAGAAGCAGAGACTTTGTATTGCCAGAGCGCTTTTAAAGAAACCGAAGATCCTGATCCTGGACGATTCTACCAGCGCGGTGGATACCAGGACAGACGCCCTGATCCGTCAGGCATTCAGGGAGGAGATTCCGGATACTACGAAAATTATCATTGCACAGAGAATTTCTTCTGTAGAGGATGCGGATGTGATCATCGTAATGGATAACGGTGAGATCAACGGCATCGGTACATCAGAAGAGCTTTTAAAGACAAATGCGATTTACCGGGAAGTTTATGAATCACAGGTGAGAGGAGGGGCTGAGAATCATGAGTAAAGGCGAAAAACCAACCATTACAAAGAATACAATAAAGACCGCGAAGCGTCTTCTTAAATATGTGACGAGTACTTATAAAGTGCAGTTTATATTAGTTCTGATCTGCATTTTGGTCAGCTCCATTGCCAGCATTTCCGTATCTTTGTCTTTAAGGTTTTTGCTGGATGATTACATTATTCCTCTGATCGGGCACGAGAATCCGGACTTTTCCGAATTATACGGTGCCTTGATGGTATTGGGAACGATCTTTCTTTGCGGTGTACTTGCAAGCTTTTTGTATACGAGACTGATGGTCATTATCGGCCAGGGCGTGCTGAAACGTGTCAGAGATGAGATGTTTGAACACATGCAGAAGCTTCCCATCCGGTATTTTGACCAGAATACAAACGGCTCCATCATGAGCCTTTATACCAACGATACAGATACCCTGCGTCAGATGATCAACCAGTCTATTCCTCAGGTGCTGATGTCTGCGCTGACGATTCTGGTAACTTTTATCGCTATGTTAGCGTTAAGTCCTATCTTAACGATTCTTGCGGTTTTGGTTATTATCCTTATGGTTTTTGTTTCCAGAAAACTTGGAGGAAACAGCGGAAAATATTTCGTGCGCCAGCAGCTGGATATTGCCAATATCACCGGTTTTGTGGAAGAGCGGATGAACGGGCAGAGAGTGGTTAAGGTGTTTAACCATGAGAAAAAATCAGAGGAAGAGTTTGACGTATTAAATGAAAGGCTCTTTGAAAGCGCGGCCAATGCCCACACTTTTGCAAGTATCATGGGACCGATCATTGGAAACATCGGAAACCTTTTGTTCGTGCTTACGGCAGTGCTGGGCGGATTCCTTTCCGTTATGGGAATCGGAAACATTACCCTTGGCGTTATGGCCTCCTACCTGCAGTTTACCAAGAGCTTTACACAGCCGTTTATGCAGGTGGCACAGCAGTTTAACTCCATCATCATGGCGCTTGCCGGTGCTGAGCGTATCTTTAACATGATGGACGAAGAACCGGAAGTGGACGAGGGATATGTAACTCTTGTTAATGCAAGAAAGAAAGCGGACGGAACCATCGAAGAATGTAAAGAGCGTACTGGTTTGTGGGCATGGAAGCATCCCCATCAGGCGGACGGATCTGTCACCTATACAGAGCTTAAAGGAGATGTGCGTTTCTTTGATATGTCCTTTGGTTATGATCCAGATCATATGGTCCTTCATGATCTGACCCTGTATGCGAAACCGGGACAGAAGCTTGCTTTCGTAGGTTCCACCGGCGCAGGAAAAACCACGATCACAAACCTGATCAACCGTTTTTACGACGTGCAGGATGGAAAGATCCGTTACGACGGCATTAATATCAATAAGATCAAAAAGGCTGATCTTCGCCATTCCTTAGGTATTGTTCTTCAGGATACCCATCTGTTTACCGGAACCATTATGGAAAATATCCGTTATGGAAAACTGGATGCAACAGACGAAGAAGTATATAATGCAGC
>CALIZJ010000078.1 GCA_938028845.1 uncultured Blautia sp. | reverse complement strand
CGTAGAACGCGACCACTCTCTACGGTTCCCGTTCTCTGTTTATAGCTTTTTATCCGTAGATTCTACTTGCTTCCTACGGATTTTTTCTCACTTACGGCTATTTCTCCGTAGAACTACGCCTATCTCTACGGGGCCGCTCTCTGTTTATAGCTTTATATCCGTAGAATGTACTAGCTATCTACGGAGTATTTCTCACTTACAGTTATTTCTCCGTAGAACTGCACCTATCTCTACGGTTCCTTTCCTCTGTTTATGGCTTTATGTCCGTAGATTCTACTAACTGTCTACGGATTATTCTCTTCATTTGTAATAATTCATCTGTAGAGCTCCATCAATCTCTACTCTTTTAATTCACTGTTTATAATTTTATATCCGCAGAAGGCACAATCCACCTTCAAATATTCCTCTCACTTATAACCGCCTCTCCCCAGCGCGCGTCCATACTCTGCGAATCCAGCTTCTAGTTTACATAATTATATCCGCAGAAATCATAAGAAATCTACGGATATAATTTTAATTGTGCGCATATTTCTGTATAGGCCAAATCTGTTTGGATTCAGCATGCCGCCGAATTGTAATTATGGCATCTGGCGCTGTTTGCTATGTTAGGTAAAAACTAATCCCGCATACATATGTGAAGCAAAAACTAATCTCACATGCATCGAAGACTCTGCCAAAGGATCAGCCAGTATCTTAGTCTTTATACAAATCTGCCAGGATCTCTTCTGCAGACATATTTCTGTATCCATCCGGATCAGACAAAGTGCTGTTATTCCATCTGATATAATTGCCCCGGCGGATATACTGTCCGCAGGAAGTATGATACTCATACTTTGAAAATCCCGGATATTTAGACATATATTTCTGTGCCAGCTCCGCCGCCTCACTTGCAGGATTTCCGGAAGGAGTGGCTGTACCGGAGATCTGACATCCTGCATTAGGAGTACAATGCAGGATCACTGCACTTTTATCAGAACATTGCCCCAGAACGATCCAGGTATGTCCGGCATCAAATCCCACATCCCCAGGATACAATTTATAATTTGTATTCGCCAGTCTCTTCTGGGTTATGAGATTCCCCCATCCAAGAGAGGTATAGCGGTCGCCTATCTCTCCTGATGTCCACATATACCCGGAGCCTACTCCTGCCTTGCGGTGCATCACCTGATATGCCGCCCAGCCCACATAACCAGAACAGTCAAGTCCTTTGGATATATTGGGATAAGTACGGTAATCATAGTCGCTGTCCTGGCTGGCATACCACTGTTTCCAGATAGAACTTACACCCTTGATAGTCGGGTTATCTCTTCCGCCGCCCCACACGTAGAGAACTTTTCCTATAGGCTGCAGGGCACCTGCTAAATAATTTTTAATGGTCTTTGTCCCTGTCGGCTTTGCAATGCCGCCTGCATAATCATAATCCGGCTGAAGGACACCGTCGTTGTTAAATGTATACTTTTTCCCGTTAATAGTATGTTCGCCTACATACATCTTACCTGTTTTCGGATCAAAGTATCGCCTCTGGCCCTGGGAGTTTTCCAGCCACCCGGTGGCCATCTTCCCGTTTCCGCTGTAAAAATAATAGGTAGATCCGCCAATCTTAGCAAACCCTTTTGCCATCACACCGTTTTTATCAAAATAACGTTTGTCACCCTTACTGTTGGTCAGCCACCCGGTGGCCATATATAGGGTTTTATTGTAGAAATATCTGGTATCGCCTTTGCCGTCTGTAAGAAAAACACCTTCAGCAGCTACACCGGAAGGATTATACAGATAGTATTTTTTCCCATTTAAGGTGAGCCATTTTGTCTTCATGATACCGGTCTTCGGATCGAAATAACGATTCTGGCCTTTGGAATTTTCAAGCCATCCGGTTACCATGGCGCCTGCATTGCTGGTAAAGTATCGTCTGTTACCCTTGCTGTCTTTCATCCAGCCTTTCTGCTGGACGCCGGTTTTGGTGTCAAAGTAATAGCGCGTTCCATTTAAGTTCAGCCAGCCTTTATGCTTGGAACCATCCGCGTCTATATAGTATGTCTTACTGTTAATCGTTTGGAACCCTTTTTTAACAGCCGCTTGTGTACTGGTTGCCCATACAAAAGATGTGAATCCTGCCACAAAAACTGTCAGAAGTAAAAACAGACCCCAGATCCTGAAGTTCTTACATATCTTTTTCATACATACCTTCCTTTTTTCTCATTTTTCAATTATTTTTCTGGTGTTTTTTTACAATCATATTACAGTTTTATGTCCATATTATAGAGCCATTTCCCAAGGTTAGTCAACATTAATGTAATTTTTTTGTAATCTTTTAACAACTGTGCAGCAGCTATATGCAATCCGAAAAATTTGTGTAATAAATGGTCAAGAGGATATTCGCGATACCCACAGAGCAGGGCACGCGTCCGCTTCCCTCTCATAAACGAATAGCCGCTTCGCGGCTTCATAGAAGAGACACCCCTCTATGACAGGCAGCTCCCCACTCCGGCTTACTGTTTCACGCAGTATGAAGCAAGGGACTTCCATAAAAAACCCCGGGAATTTCTTCCCGGGGTGTCCGTTTTATGTAATAACAGCTTAATATTAAACAAGTCTTCTTACAGAAAGGATGGTTCTGTAAGCCGCATTATCGCTGATCTTGATACCGTCTGTAGAGTTAGACGCATGAACGATCTGTCCATTGCCCATATAGATTGCCACATGTCCGCCGTAGCAGATCAAATCTCCTGGCTGTGCGTCTGCATAAGATACTTCTGTACCAGCATTCTGCTGTTCATAAGAAGTTCTCGGCAGGCTAACTCCAAAGTTTGCATATACGCTCTGCACGAAACCGGAAC
>CALIZJ010000077.1 GCA_938028845.1 uncultured Blautia sp. | reverse complement strand
TTCATCCATTGCGTTACGATTGGTATTCCAGCAGACATTGACCACAGTCCGGATATCGTGTTCCACATTCATAGGTGTAGACTTAAACTTCTTTGCAAGATGCGGATAAATATCTTTCGTGATCTTAAGAGGAACATCTCCGGCTTCCATAGATATCTTCACTGCCTCAGCCACGTAATGATAGCCTTTATATTTAGATGTGGCTCCTAACTTTCTAATTATTCTATAAACCTCTTTCATGAAATTTCTCCTCCTGGTACTTCCTTATTTCCCTCTATCATACGACAAGATTCCTGCTTTTTCGATTTACTTAAAAATTTTGAGATTTTTCGACAAAATTAGAAAGTTTTACTTTTTTCTACCTTAGCCAAACAATACACACATGCTTAAGAATAGAAACCCCAACATTTTTTGTCAAGAAAAAGCACCTTGTGACGGCAATTTATCCGCCGCAAAGGTGCTTTTCCCTTCGTTCATTCTGTCTATTTTGTCAGCATAAGCATGATTTCATTGCTTCTCTGTACAAACTTTGTCATATCCTCCGGTGAAAGAGGCTTATGGCTGAGCATAGCCAGATCATAGAGCTGCTGGCAAATGATCGGTACATTGGAAGAATCTTTATTTTCCAGAATATATTTTACAAGAGGATGGTTTTCGTTAAGGACTAAAGTCTCCTGTCCTGCAAACATTCCAGGATCCATTCCATACATATTATACATCTTCATCATATCCTGCATACGTCTGCTCTCTTCGGAGAGAGTGATCATAGCAGCTACTGAATCATTTTTCAGTTTTTCCACATGAACTTCCAGCTTATCTTTATTTAAATTCTTCTGGAAGATTTCTGTCAATTCTTTTACAGTTTCTTCGTCTGTGCTTCCTTCTTCTTTTAATTCCTCTGTTACGTCCGCATCGATACGCTTAAACTGTACAGTCTGGTCTTTCTGTTCCAGATGAGAGATAAATGGAGAATCAATATTATGTTTAAGGATAACCGCATCTTTTCCGGCTTCTTTGAACATATTGATATACTGGCTCTGCTGTACCTCATCTGTTACATAGAAGATGGTGGTCTTTTCCGGTTCTTTCTCTTCCTGTCCGTCCTTGGCTTCTTCTTTCTGTTCTTCGCCTTCTGTTTTCTCTGCCTGTTCCTTCTTGGAAGCATCCTTTTCTTCTTCCGGCTGCTTCTTATTTTCTTCGATGCAGTCTTTTAAGGTAAGGTATTTGCCGTCCAGGTTTTTAAACAGGATATAATCATATATCTTGTCTGCAAATTTGCTGTCCTTGATGCATCCAAATTTAATGAACGGACTGATGTCATCCCAATATTTTTCATAAGACTCTCTGTCTGTCTTACACATTCCCGTAAGCTTGTCCGCTACCTTTTTGGAAATGTACTCGGAAATTTTCTTTACGAAACCATCGTTCTGCAGTGCGCTTCTGGAAACATTCAGAGGCAGGTCCGGACAATCGATCACACCCTTAAGCAGAAGCAGGAACTCCGGAATCACCTCTTTAATATTATCGGCGATAAATACCTGGTTATTGTATAACTTGATCGTTCCCTCTATGGAATCATACTCTGTATTGATCTTTGGGAAGTAAAGGATTCCTTTCAGGTTAAAGGGATAATCCATATTTAAGTGGATCCAGAAAAGCGGCTCCTTATAGTCTAAAAAGACCTTACGGTAAAAATCTTTATATTCTTCGTCCGTACATTCATTTGGATGTTTCATCCACAATGGATGGGTATTGCTTAAAGATACCGGGCGTTTATTGATCTTCACCTTATCCTTTGCCGGGGATACTTCTACAGTCTCTTTTTCGCCCTTGTCATTTTCTCTCTCTTCGGTCTTTGCTTCCTCATGGATACGCTCTACGATCACATCGTCATCTTTAAGATCTGCCTCATCAATGGTCTCATATTCCTGAGGTGCGTTTGCTTTGGAAAGATATATGTCTACCGGCATGAAAGAACAATATTTTTCAATGACTTCCCGCATACGGTATTCATTAGAAAACTCTACGCTTTCTTCATTCAGGAAAAGTGTGATCTCTGTACCTACCGTATCCTTATTTCCTTCCTGAAGCTCGTACTCTGTGCCTCCGTCGCAGGTCCAATGTACAGGCGCTGCGCCGTCTTTATAAGAAAGTGTATCAATATGCACCTCGTCAGCTACCATAAATGCGGAATAAAAGCCCAATCCGAAATGACCGATCATCTGATCGTCTGTAGTTTTATCCTTATATTTTTCCAGAAACTCTGTAGCGCCAGAAAAAGCAATCTGGGTAATGTACTCTTCCACTTCATCGGCAGTCATACCGATACCATTATCGATAAATTTCAGGGTTTTCTCATCCGGATTTACAACAACTTCTATTTTCGCCTTATAATCATCCGGGAAATTATATTCTCCCATAACTTCCAGTTTTCTCAGCTTTGTAATGGCGTCGCATCCGTTAGATACCATTTCACGTACAAAAATATCATGGTCGGAATACAGCCATTTTTTTATGATCGGGAAAATATTTTCGCTGTTAATTGATAAGCTGCCATGCTTTACAGACATTCCTAAACACTCCTTTATTATCTAATTTTTTAAGTTCTGACTATTATAGTAATACGGTTGCATTAAAAAGTCAAGGAAAATTTAGCACTCGTTTAAATTGAGTGCTAACAAAATATTCAAAAAAAGGCACCGCCATTTCGGCGATGCCTTAATTTAACAAAATTTATTTTTTCTTACGGTATATAACCACACCAGCCACACAAGCTACCGCTACTACAAGAAGGATCACAAATGGAACAATATTCGTATTATCTCCTGTCTGTACTGCGCTCTTAGCCTGCGCTCCTCCTGTAGGAGTAGGTGTGATCGTCTGAGCTGCTTCGGCAACTGTAAAGGTCACGCTCTTTGTATCCTGCGCCCCTGTATTTACCCAGCTGCTTCCATCGTATTCCTGCTCATTAAATACTACGGATAAGGTATAGGTTCCGCCTCTGGACATCCGGAAAGTCGCACTGTAAGGCGCTTCCTGCCAGGTATTTGTATTTGCGATCTTCCAGTTTAACGGAACATACCGGGTGTCGCCTTCTCCCGGACTTGTATTGTCCATTCCAGCGCCCACTGCCGTAAAGGTGATCTTACTCTCTGTTGTATACTGACCGTCAGAGGAAATTCCTGTGATCGTATTATCATCTGCGGATGCAATCCTTGCAGCGGACCCTTCCACACTTACATTCACAGAAGTGATCAGGCTTACGTCATTAGGATTTTCCACTCCGTTTGGAAGAGTAACTCTGCCTCGTACGGAGAAATTCTGAGCTTCTCTGCTGCTTGGGTCGTAAGAACAGCCTTTTACATCCCAGGTTACGCTTGCTTTTAAGTTTCCTTCAGATGTAACGATCACAACTGTAGACGGAAGCTTTAAGCCCTTTGCAGATTTTTCTGTTCCGTTTGCAAGTCCTTTGATATCTGCCGGTTTCTGAATACTTCTTAAAACATTTGCAGCTTTTGCTGTAACATTAAAGTATGCATTCACCAGTCCGGAAGCTCCTTCTTCACTGGAAATCTGAAGCACTTCAAGGTACTCGCTTTCCTCCAGTCCACCCTTAGGCTGTACAGTGAAGGTAGCGCTTTCGCCCGGTGCAAGCTGTGCTGCTGAAAGCTCTCCCACGTTAAAGAAATCACTCTGAGGCTGTGTTAAATTCAGTTCACCGGTACCATCATTGGTAATGGTAACTGTCTGTGCGCCAGGTGCCTCTGCATAGCCTGCCTCCCGGCTTCCAAAGTCCAGTGTATCCGGCGTTACTGTAAGACTGTACTCAAGTTCCTGCTCTGCTACCTGGAATTCTGCTGTAACAGAGGTTAATCTGTTGTCATTGTTATCATAAATGTAAATGGTGTCTTCATAGCTGCCTGCCGCAAGCCCGGTCTTGGGCTGCACGGTAAAGGTCGCTGTTCCTCCTGCTGCCAGTTCTGTGGCAGAAAGAGCTCCCACTTCAAAATTCTCTGCTGTCGGCTGTACAAGTGTAACTGCATTTGAGCCATTGTTTGTAAGGGTAACTGTCTGTGCTTCCGGAGCTGTCTCATACCCTTCTGTTGCTCCCTGGAAGGTAAGTCCGGTTACATCTGCACTTACGGAAGGTAACTCTGGCTCTTCTTGGGCATTTACCTTTACAGCAGCCGTAACTATTGCCTGTACAGAAGCTGCGTTTTCTACGCCAAATACAAGCTCCTCGCTGTACTCGCCTGTCGTCAGGCCTACCTTAGGCATAACTGTAAATTCCCTGGAGCCGCCTGCTGTCACGACTGTATTAGATGCATCGTCTGATGTAATGTCAAAGTATTCTGACTGAGGAAGAACTAATGTCACATCCTCTGTTCCCGGATTGGAAATCTTCACTTTCTGTGATTCTGTTACCTGTGTATATCCATCTGTAAGATCTGAGAATGCAATACTCTCGGTATCTGCTGAAATCTCCGGTGCAGAAGCTGCTGCCTCTACGTTTACAGATGCCAGGAAAGATGCGGAAGTACCTTCTGCACTTTCGTAAGTGATCGTATCCTCATAATCGCCGGGCTCTAAGCCTTCTCTTGGCTGAATCCAAAGGGTCACTTCTTCACCTGGTTCCAGGGTTTCCTGGATATCCTGCACCATAAAATGCTCTGGACTGATTTCATTAAAATTCAGGGCTCCTGTTCCGGTGTTGCGCACTGTCACATACTTAGTCGTAGCGTCTTCCCCGGAAGTTTCTTCTACTGTGCCGAAATCCACAACGTCACTGCCGTCCTCTGCCACGGCTTCTGCAGAGTAGGATACCGGTTCCTCGCCTGCTGTATTTTCTGCATCGCCGTTTTCTTCCGGGATCACTAAAGTTTCTTCATTTCCGATAACGATCTCTTCGTCTGCAGTTTCAGGAACCTCTATAACCTGTTCTTCTGTTGGAGGAGCTTCCTCTGTGGTTTCTACTGGGGTCTCCTGCGGCTGCTCTTCAGGTATTTCCTGTACTTCTTCACCTGTGCCTACCTCTGCTTCTCCAGGCTGTGCTTCTTCTGGAGTTTCTGTTTCAGAGGTTTCATCGGCTTCTTCCGAGCCTTCTTCGACTCCTTCACCCTTTGCAGCTACTGTCTTGCTTTCTACAGTAAGGCTTCCTGTTACGCCTTTATCCTCCAGGCCTGTAATCTTTAAAACGATCACTGAGCCAAGATCTTCTTCTGCTACGGTATAAGTTTTCTCTGTCCCTACTTCCGTAAGCTCTTCCCCTGTCTTTCTGGACCACTGGAAGCTTACATAGTCATCGGACATTCCTTCCGGAGTCACTTTCTTATAATTTGCACTTAAGGTTCCGCCGACTTCTGCCGTCCCTTTCAGCCTCAGCTTACCGCCCAGTTCTCCTGACGGTGCGGAAGCGAATACCAGTGACGGGAGCATCGTTATCACCATAAGCAAGGTCATGACCATCGCTAATACTCTTTTTGTTCTCATAACCCATCCTCCTTTTCCCTTTCCTTTTGTCTAGTATTGTACCGTATTTTCCTTTGATCCACAAGTAATCTTTCTATAAAAGTAATCTTACTGCCAAATCCAAAGGGCGCTCATGCCAAGCATGCTCCTCATTTGTATATAAAACCAGCAGCTTAAGGAGCACAGCCATAAGCAATTCTGAATTTTATGGTTTCATTTTAGCATATGCAGATTTGCTTATGTAATTTGAATTTTCCCTTCAGGTTCATCCCTCAACAATGAGATAACCGCCTCCGGGAAGGGAAAAGACCTCGCTTGCCTGGGCCAGTTCTTCGTCGGACATGCCGCCTACATCCGCGCCGCTTTCGTCCAGATATTTTCTTACCTCCTTTAAGGAGTTCACCTTCACGGCCATACAGTCTTCCAGAAATTCTTCCGCTTCCTCATAAGTCTCTGCCACTGGTTTTGGAAAAAGCTGAGACTGCTTTTTTAAAAAAGTTTCTACACATTCTTTTGTATACATTTAAGCACCTCCAAAATATCTCCTTTTGCCTGGATAAGATTTCTAAGGACTGGCTCCACCCTGTCCGTCTGATAATTTGCCGCGGCTCTCACCCCTTCTTTGGAATGTTCCATGGCAAAACTGTACGGAACACATTGAAGCATTTCAATATCGTTGTACTCATCACCAAAGACGATGCACTCTTCTGGTCCTGCATTTAAAAGCTCCTGGAATTTTCGGATGCCTTTTGCCTTGTTTGTCCCAAAAGGAATAAAATCAAGCCAGGCAAATCCTGAAGTTACCACAGTACACCTGTCTGAGAAACGCTCTCTCCAGCAGCGGATAGACTCCTCTGTCATGCCTTTTTCTTCATATACTGCTAATTTGATACACGGCTCTGTGATCTCATCAAAATCCTGTATAAACCTGCAGTTAGTCTTGACGGTTTTCGTCATCAGATCGATATATCCCTGGGTCTTTGGGCGGACGTAGTAATAGTCCTTTGTAGAACAGGAAAATTCTGCTCCTTCTTTTTCATAGACCGCTTCCACGATCTCCCTTACAAGTCCGGGATCAAAAGCATCCTGATAAAGAACTTTTTCATCCCAAACTGCCATGGCTCCATTTTCGCAGATAAACGCCATATCCTTTAAGACTGGTTCAAAAAGCTTTTTCATATTTGCGTACTGTCTTCCGCTGGCCGCAACAAAAAGGATTCCCTGCTCCTTTAACTGTCTGATCAGCGGAAAGATTTCTTCTGGAAGTTTCTGAGCTCCATTCAGCAATAATGTGCCGTCCAAGTCACTTGCAACTAGTTTGATCATATCCGTTCCTTTCATATATCTTAAGTAAATCTTCGGGTTTTTCTGCAATACAGTCAGCTCCGCTGCTTTTTAGTTCTTCTCTGTCCCTGAATCCCCAAAGAGCGCCTACGGTATACATCCCCGCCGCCTTCCCGGTTTCCATGTCCGTACGTGTGTCTCCTACATACATACATTCCGAAGGTTTAAGGCCAAAACTCTCTGCAATCTTAAGGGCTCCTGCCGGAGACGGTTTCCTGGGGATCTCATCGCTTTGTCCCAAAACTATATCGAAATCTTCCCCGAACATCTCCCGGATCACCTTTACGGCAGCCGGATGGGGTTTATTAGAACAGACTGCCAATTTCGCTCCCCTCTTTTTCAGTTCTTTTATGGTTTCCGGCATTCCTTCATAATGGACGACCTTATACATCGGATCTGCGGCAAACATATCCCGGTACATTTTTTCCGCCTCTTCCTGGTACTTTAATTCTGTATCTCCGGCGTCTTTGAGGCACCTTTGTATGAGCATATGCGCCCCCTCCCCGGAATAATATTTAAAATCTTCCACCAAAAGGGTTTTTAAATCAAGTTTTTTCATAATAACATTGGTCACATAGGCCATGGACTCCAGTGTATCCGCCAATGTTCCGTCTAAATCAAAAATTCCTGCACGTAACATATCTTATCCTCTTAAATCAATTCCCAGTTTTTTCATTTCGTAAAAGAGCCGTCCTGCCGGAAGCCCTACCACATTCCAATAATCGCCGCTTATCTTTTTTACATAGCCGCCGAAATAGCCCTGGATTCCATAGCTTCCTGCTTTATCCATACCATCCCCGCTGTGCACATAACGGCGGATTTCCTCTTCCAATACAGGATAAAAGGTAACGTCCGTACATTCACAGAAAGTACAGGGAATCCATTCCTGTTTTTCCCATCTTAATACAGTGACTCCCGTATAGACCTGATGCGTCTGTCCCTGGAGCATTTGAAGCATACGCACTGCATCCTCTTCATCTTTCGGCTTTCCCAGCACCGTATCTTCATAGGCCACTACTGTATCCGCGCCGATCACCAGACAGTCCTCTTTCACCTTCCCGGCTATGGACATTGCCTTATTCAGGGAAAGCTCCTTTACCATTTCAGAGGGCGAGGTCTGAGTTGCGATCTCTTCACAGTCACCTGGCATTACGGTAAAGGACACGCCTGTCTGCTTCAGGATTTCCTTTCGCCTTGGGGATGCCGACGCCAAAATGATTTTTCTCATAAATTTACCTCCTACCGCCTCATAAGTATACCCCCTGCCGCCAAATGTGGCAACTGTTTTATCTGGAATCCACGATTCTTATAGATTCAGCCCTTTTCTTTTTGTCCCAAAAGTATTACAATATAGAAAATAATTCTGATAATCCTAGAAAGGGGTATGAGACTATGGCAAAATTGAACAAATACTGGGGGCTTGTAGCCTTAGGCGCCGCAACGGCAGCGGCAGCAGGAGCCATCGCCGCCTTCATGACAAAAAAAAGTCCGCGCAGGGAGATCTTAGATTACGAGGATGATTTTGACGAAGATTTCGATACTCTCTCCGAGGACGAGGACGAAGAGGAAGAAAAAGCTGCAGAAGATTTTGTTGCCTGGGACGATAGTGATGAAACCCAGGAGGACGCGGCCCCGGAAGAGGCTTCAGAAGAGGAAGCAGAGGAAAAAGAAGAAACTGCTTCAGAAGAAGAGGTTCCTAAAGAAGCATCACAGCCGGAAAATGTAAAGCCAGAAGAATAATGCCACACATCTGATCTTAAAAATGAGAGCTGCGTTTTAGGAAACGCAGCTCTTTCTCATTCTTTTTATGCTTCTTTGATTTCAAGCACATCCATAGGACAGGCTTTCGCACAGATTCCGCAGGCAATACATTTGCTTGCGTATTCTTTTCCCTCTGCTTTTACGATCACACCAAAAGGACATGCCTCCACGCATTTTCCGCAGCCGATACATTTCTTTTTGTTGATCATGTAAACGCCTTTTGCGTTCTGGGTGATGGCGCCTTCCGGACAGGCTTTCGCACATTTTCCGCACTGTACGCAGACAACAGGCTTCGGTGTTTCCCCATCCTTTTTCACATCGATATGGATGCAGGAATAATCCTCATGGTACTCCTTGTAGAACGCCTCGGAGCAGGCAATCTCACATTCCTTACATGCCATACATGCATCCTTTTTCGCTACATTAAGCTTTTTCATCCTAGTATCCTCCACTGATCTTTTAAATGTTTGCCCTCCCCACAAGGACAGGAGGGCTTTGGGTTTATTAGCAAAGGTTTTTTCCCTTTGTTATTCCTTCTCTTTTGGAATCAAGCCTTTGGGAGCTTAAAAGAGCTCTTCAGGGAAACGATCCGGTTAAATACCGGTGCCCCCTCTTTTGAATCGTGAATATCCGCACAGAAAAATCCATTTCTCACGAACTGATAACTGTCGTATCCCTTAGCTTCCATTAAAGCCGGCTCTACATAGGCTTTTACCATGGTGAGAGAATTGGGATTCAGGTTCAGGGAACCGTCCTCTTTATTATAAACGCCCTTTTCCTCGTCCACAATATTTTCATAAAGGCGTACCTCTGCCTCTCCTGCACAGGAAGCTTCCACCCAGTGAATGGTTCCTTTTACCTTGCGGCCGTCCGGAGCATGTCCGCCTTTTGTTTCCGGATCATAGGTACAGTGCACCACCCGCACTGTGCCGTCGTCATCCGCCTCATATCCGGTGCAGGTTACAAAGTAAGCGTTCATCAAACGTACTTCTGTTCCTACGAAAAGACGTTTATATTTCTTAGGAGGATCTACCATAAAGTCCTCACGTTCTATATAAAGCTCCCTTCCAAAAGGAACCTCTCTGCTTCCCAGCTCTTCGTTTTCCATATTATTAGGTGCGGTCAGGTATTCGATCTGTCCCTCGGGATAATTATCGATCACCAGCTTCACCGGATCTAACACTGCCATCATACGGGGACGCTTCAGCTTTAAGTCCTCACGGATACAGTACTCAAGCATTGCATAATCCACAGAGCTGTTCGCTTTAGAAACACCGCAAAGATCCACAAACATTTTAATGGATTCCGGCGTAAATCCACGGCGGCGAAGGGCAGCTATGGAAACAAGCCGCGGGTCGTCCCATCCGTCTACGATTCCGTCTTCCACCAGCTTTTTAATATAACGTTTTCCAGTGACTACATTTGTCAGGTAAAGCTTTGCAAACTCGATCTGCTTAGGAGGATGGGGATATTCCAGCTCTCTTACTACCCAGTCGTATAAAGGTCTGTGATCCTCAAATTCCAGGGTGCAGATAGAATGGGTAATTCCCTCTATGGCATCCTCAATGGGATGAGCGAAGTCATACATAGGGTAAATACACCATTTGTCTCCTGTGTTGTGATGAGTCATGTGCGCTACACGGTAAAGAACCGGATCGCGCATGTTCATATTCGGAGATGCCATATCGATCTTAGCTCTTAAAACTTTTTCCCCGTCTTCGTACTTTCCTTCACGCATTTCCTGAAAGAGCGCAAGATTTTCTTCCACGCTTCTGTTTCTGTAGGGGCTTTCCTTTCCCGGCTCTGTAAGAGTGCCCCGGTACTGACGGATCTCCTCCGCTGTCAGATCGCACACATATGCCTTTCCCTTTTTGATCAGCTTTACGGCAGCCTCATACATCTGCTCAAAATAATCCGAAGCGAAAAACAGACGGTCCTCCCAGTCTGCCCCCAGCCATTTGATATCTTCCTTAATGGATTCTACAAACTCCGTCTTTTCCTTGGTGGGGTTCGTATCGTCAAAACGCATGTTAAACTTGCCGTTATATTCTTTGGCAAGTCCATAATTTAAAAGAATGGACTTGGCATGTCCGATATGAAGATAGCCGTTGGGTTCCGGCGGAAAACGTGTGTGTACTGTATCGTAAACACCCTCTGCCAGATCTTTATCAATGATATTTTCAATAAAATTTTTAGAAACCGCCTCGTTCTCCATTTCTTTCCCTCCTAGAGTACTCTTAGATTATTTATCTTATCATAACCAAAAGATTTTTTAAAGAATTTCCTGAAAAAATACTCATTTTTCCGCGGCGCCCCATCAGGAAGCGCCGGATTTTATATACACATAAAAGAAAAAGCCCTTGAATGATCCAAGGGCCTTTTAAGCTGCTGACGGGAATTGAACCCGTGACCTCCGCCTTACCAAGGCGACGCTCTACCGACTGAGCCACAGCAGCATTTTCAGCGGAATTATTTTTACCGCTCACAGTTGATAATCATAGCAGACAAAGAGCAGATTGTCAACACTTATTTTTATATTTTTTTATACATTCACGAATTTTTCCTTTGATTCGCTGAAGTGCATTGTCAATGGACTTCGGGGATTTGTTTAAAAGCTCTGCGATCTGCACATACCCATACCCTTTCAGGTAATAATTTAACACCTTATTTTCCATGGGGCTTAAAACAGATGCGATCTCCGCTTTTAAAGCTTTCGTACTTTCCTGGTCAATAATAATGGACTCTGGATTTTCCACCCAGAGTTCATGAAATTCGCCCTCCTGCGCCTCCTCGCTTAAAGACACATAGGTATTCAAAGGCTGGTGCTTTCGCCTGTTAGAATTCTGGATGGCGCTGTAAAGCTGCCGGTCGATACACAGTCCCGCAAACGTACGAAAAGCCGTTTCCTTATCCGGCTGGTAATCACGGACTGCTTTAAACAGCCCGATCATGCCCTCCTGGATCAGATCATCCGTCTCTCCTCCGATCAAAAACATTGCCCGGGCTTTCTGACGTACCAGATCTTTATACTTTCCCACCAGATAATCGGCAATCCCTTCTTCTCCCGCCCGGAGCCGGCGGATCAGCTCTTCATCCGTATAATTATCATATCCACCCATATTCATGCAGACTTCCCCTTATCCAGTATTATCCGGCATGCAGCCTTTGACGCACGATTTCATATGCCAGCACCCCTGCCGCCACAGACGCATTTAAAGAATCAATGTCCCCCTGCATAGGGATAGACGCTACAAAGTCGCAGGTGTCACGCACAAGGCGGCTCACACCTTCTCCTTCGTTTCCGATCACAAGACCTATAGGGCCGGTCAGATTCAGCTTATACATACTCTCCCCGCCCATATCCGCACAGACGAACCAGATGCCTTCTTTTTTCAGTTCTTCAATGGTTTTTGCAAGATTTGTAACCTTTGCCACAGGGGTGTAATGCAAAGCCCCTGCAGAAGTCTTTGCCACTGTAGCGGTAAGTCCCACGGCTCTTCTTTTGGGAATGATCACTCCATGGGCGCCTGCAAGATTTGCGGTACGGATGATCGCCCCCAGGTTATGAGGATCCTCAATATTATCCAAAAGAAAAAGAAACGGAGCCTCTCCCTTCTCTTTCGCCTTTTTTAATATATCCTCCACCTTGGCATACCCATAGGCTGCCACCTGGGCGATCACTCCCTGGTGTGCCTTCGTCTCACTTAACTGATCTAATCTTTCCCTGGATACAAAATTTAAAATGGTGTCCTTTTTTCGCGCTTCCCGGATAATGGTGCGCACAGGGCCATCCTGACAGCCGTCCAGCACATAAAGCTTATCCACGTCTTTTCCTGACCGGAATGCTTCCAGCACGGCATTTCTGCCTTCTATCTGTTCACTCATAACTGATCCTCTCCGATTCCCAGACGGATAAGGTCAAGCATCCGTCCATAATCCTCTTTTAAATACAGGTATCCCATCAATGCCTCGAATCCCGTCGCCCGCCGGTAATCCGCCATGGTAGCATGTTTCGCCATGGTGGCAGAGTGAGCGTTCCTGCCTCTTTTATACACCCGCTTTTCCTCTTCTTTAAGGACGGGTTCTATGACTTCCATCATTTTTGACTGCGCCCCTGCCTTTACAAGGGCGCTTGCCTTTCTGTGAAGATGATTGACAGGACAATTTGCTTTTTTTACAAGAATCGTCCGTATCACCAGATCATAAATGCTGTCCCCGATATAAGCAAGGGTTAAAGGGGAATAGGTGCGCAGATCCTTATCCTCAAGGTGAAACAGGCTGTTTAACTCTTTTAAACTCTCTGCCATTTTACACCTTCTCGTGTATCTTTTAGAAGAATTCCTTTTTTCAAAAGCTCATCCCGGATCTCGTCTGCCCTGACAAAATCCTTTGCCTTTCTTGCCTCCTGCCGCTGTGCGATCAGATCTTCGATCTCTTTATCAAGCATCTCTTCTTTTTTCTCTGCGATAATTCCCAGCACGCCGCAGAGCTTCAGGAGAATCTTAAGGAGCCCGGCTGCAAAAGCGCCGGAACTTCCCTCTTTTACATTGGTATTGGAAAACTTAACCAGCTCGAAGATCGCCGCAATGGCATCCGCTGTATTAAAATCATCGTCCATAGCATCTTCAAACTTGGTCACAAATCCCTGGGCCTCTTTAAGAAGTTCCTGTTCTTTCTCAGAAACCGGCTCCTGATTTGCGTTCTTTCTGTCCTTTAAGCGGCTCGCCCCTTCTACAATACGCTCCAGCCCATTTTTAGAAGCCTCCATCAGATCTGCGCTGAAATTTAAAGGACTTCTGTAGTGAGCGCTGAGCATAAAGAAACGAAGCACCTGGAGGTCATACTGCTGGCTGATCTCCCGCACGGTGCGGAAGTTCCCCAAAGATTTTGACATTTTCTTATTATCAATATTCAAGAAGGCGTTGTGCATCCAATATTTGGCAAAGACTTTGCCGTTGCAGCACTCGCTCTGGGCAATCTCATTTTCATGGTGAGGGAAGATAAGATCCTCTCCTCCTGCATGGATATCAATCTGCTCTCCCAGATATTTTTTGGACATAACCGAGCACTCGATATGCCAGCCGGGACGTCCGTCACACCAAGGAGACTTCCAGTAGGGTTCCCCTTCTTTTTTGGGTTTCCAAAGCACGAAATCCAGCGCGTCCTCTTTCTGCTCTTCTCCGGAAACCTGAAGTGAACGAAAACCTGACTGCAGGTCATCCAGATTTTTATGAGACAGTTTTCCGTATTCCTTAAAGTTTTTCACCCGGAAGTAAACGGTCCCGTCCTCTGCTGCATAAGCGTAGCCTTTATCAATGAGTGTCTGGATCATTTCGATCATCCCCTGGATCTCTTCCGTAGCCTTGGGATGTGTAGTGGCGGGCATGATATTCATTCCCTCCATGTCTTTTTTGCACTCCGCAATATACCTCTCAGAGATTTCCTGGGCGCTTACTCCCTCTTCAATGGCTTTTTTAATGATTTTATCGTCAACATCCGTAAAGTTTGAAACATAGTTTACCTCATAGCCTTTATACTCCATGTAACGGCGAACTGTGTCAAAAACGATCATAGGACGGGCATTTCCTATATGGATCAGATTATATACGGTAGGCCCGCAGACATACATCCGCACCTTTCCTTCTTCTAAAGGTACAAATTCCTCTTTTCTGCGGCTTTGCGTGTTAAAAATCCTCATATCTGCTCTCCTTCCATCTTAGTCAGTCTCAATCTTTAAAAGGCAGACCGCCTGGGCGGCGATTCCCTCTTCTCTGCCTGTAAAACCAAGTTTTTCTTCTGTGGTTGCCTTGATATT
>CALIZJ010000076.1 GCA_938028845.1 uncultured Blautia sp. | reverse complement strand
TTACCAGCCGAAAGAGCAGATGAAAAACCGGACAGGAGCGCAGACCGGGCGGACAGCCGGAAGGCAGGCCACCGGAGGAAGGGAGACTGGAAAGAAAGGAACGCAGATCCGGGAACTTCCAAAGAAGACGGTCAAGACGCTCGACCGGGGAGAGAAAACAATCAAAACAGTCAATGCTTCTGTGAAAACTTCTGGGAAAGCGGCAGTGAAAGGTACAGGGAGGACAATCAAAACAGCGGAACGGACCGGGCGCAGCGCAGTCCGGACTACGGAAATGGCTGCCAGAACTGCAGGACAGGGAGCAAGGACTGCGGTGTTGACCACGCAGCGGACCGCCGTTGCCGCAAGACAGGCGGCGATTGCGGCGGCGAAGGTTGCAAAAGTGACTGCAAAGGCAGTAGCTGCTGCAGTAAAGGCTGTTATTGCGGCTACAAAGGCTCTTGTCTCCGCTATCCTCGCAGGCGGCTGGATCGTGGTGTTGATCCTTGTAATTGTCATTCTATTTGGAGCGCTGTTCAGCATGGTGGGAGGAAGTAATTCCAGTACCGTCACACCGGTCAGCGCCGAGGTGGAAGCATACGAACCGCTGATCCGTCAGTATGCCAGACAGTATGGGATTGAGGAGTATGTGGAACTGATCAAAGCGGTCATGATGCAGGAAAGCGGCGGACAGGGAACTGATCCCATGCAGGCGTCCGAGTGCGGGTATAATACCCGTTATCCCAATACGCCAAATGGGATCACAGATCCGGAGTATTCCATTGATGTAGGTATCCAGAATCTTGCGGCCTGTCTGCGGGAGTCGGGCGTAGAAAGCCCGGTGGATATGAATCATATAAAACTCGCCCTGCAGGGATATAATTATGGGAACGGCTATATTTCATGGGCAAAAGAGAATTATGGAGGATATACCTATGCCAATGCAGTGGAGTTTTCCACGATGATGGCAGAGCGGAATGGGTGGAGCGGTTACGGGGATACGGAGTATGTATCTCATGTGCTGCGATACTACGTGTTTGGACGTATTCCTACGGGAACCGGGAGCCAGGCGATTGTGCAGGTGGCGTTGACGCAGGAAGGCAATGGGGGAGATACCTACTGGAGCTGGTATGGATTTTCCAGCAGAGAGGAATGGTGTGCCTGCTTTGTAAGCTGGTGTGCTGATCAGTGCGGGTATATTGAGGCAGGAGTGATACCAAAGTTTTCTTTATGTTCTGCAGGTATGGAATGGTTTGAGAGCCGGGGCCAGTTCATGGACGGCAGCTATGTTCCTGCCACTGGAGATCTTGTATTCTTTGACTGGGGAAATGACGGAAGTGTGGATCATGTTGGAATAGTAGAAAGTGTGGTGGATGGAAACATCTATACAGTGGAAGGAAACAGCGGAGATAAAGTGGCCAGACGGAGTTATCCGATAGGTTATGGGCAGATCGTGGGATATGGAGTTCCGGCATATTAGAGAAAAATGGGATACAGCAATCACGAAGTTGCTGTATCTCATATAGGTATTATTATAGATTTTACTGATGGAGAAAACTATATTTTCTGCAACGGTAATAAATGATATAATGAAAAACACAATGTTCGAAGGGAGAACAAAAAGTTGAAAACACATGCTTTAATATTAGAAGATGACAGAGTGCTGAACGATGGCATAAAAGAAATACTTAAGGGTATTGATATTGACGGATTTCAAGCTAAGACAGTAGATAATGCAAAGAAGATTATGGAAACAAATGAAATTGACTTAATCATTCTTGATATAAATTTGCCTGATGGAAATGGACTGGATTTCTGTATGTATTGTAAGAAAAATTATAAAAGCAGTATTATTATAATTTCTGCGTTAGATATGGATATAGATGTGGTAAGAGGGCTTGAACTGGGGGCAGATGATTACATAACGAAGCCCTTTAGTATGATTGTATTGAGGGCCAGAATACAGGCTACTTTAAGAAAATATTATCGTCAGGAAACAATCAAAATTGATGATATGGAATTTGATTTTTCTAATATGGTTTATGAGAAGGCAGGTACAAAAATACAGCTAAGTATGACAGAGCAAAAAGTCTTGAAGTTATTGGTGGAAAACAGAGGAAATATAATTCCTGTTGATACCTTTTTGCACAAGGTATGGGATTCCAGAGAAGAATATGTAGATAAACATGCGTTAACAGTTACAATAAAAAGATTGAGAGAAAAGTTGGAAGATACACCAGGAGAACCACGTTATATAAAAAATATTTATGGAATAGGATATATGTGGAAAAATGAGAAAATATGACAATATTTTTAAAACAATATATATAGTCGGAACGATCGTGTTCCTTTGTATACAAATTTTTTTTGGAATATTACTGTCTGGACATTTGCAAGTAAACAAAAATCTTATTGTTATTTCTTTTGTATGTGCAAATCTCATCTGTGGTATTGTGGTGATTATATTATTGCGAAAGAATATAAAACGGATTTTTACAAAAGTAAACGATATTCTGGAATTGGCTATAGAAAATAACGAGATAGAGGAGATGGATACAGAGACGGAAATAGATGCAATTATAACAAAGATAGCAAAATATATGCGGAGCAATAGAGAAACATTGGAACAGGCAGTAAAAACAAAAAAAGAATATGAACAGTTGATTTCTAATATTTCACATCAAACTAAAATACCAATATCAAATATATTGATATTTGCAGAACTACTTAAGGAGAATTTGAAAAATGAAGAAAATAAAAAGTACATAAACAACATTATGGGACAAACTGAAAAGTTAAAATGGCTTATTCTTTCTTTTGTAAATATGTCACGGCTGGAAAGTGGGATTATACAATACCAAATAAAAGACTATACGATACAGGAATTGCTTGCGGCTACATTGACAAGTATATATGCTGATGCCGAAAAGAAAAATATTTTTATCGATATCCAGGGGAATACGGAATATAAAGGGAAGTTTGATTTAAAATGGACAACGGAAGCAATTGTAAATATATTGAATAACAGTATCAAGTATTCTCCGATAGATTCAAAGGTTGATATAGAGGTAGGAATTTTGTCACATTATATAACTCTTTCTATAAAAGATTATGGAATAGGGATTTTACCGGAAGAAATTCCTGCTATATTTGGCAGGTTGTACAGGGGGAAAAATGCAGCAGTATATGATGGAATCGGAATAGGCTTATATTTAACGAGAGAAATATTGACAGATCAGGGAGGCTATATTGTTTTTTCTAAAAAAGAGACCGTAGGGTCTAAAGCAGTCATATATCTGCCTAAAACTTGAAAAATATCAAAACTGTTACTTTTGAGTGATTATTCCGTTACTTTTATTTGCTACATTTTATCTTGGAAGGAGGAGAAGGATTTTATGAAAATATTGCAGACAGAAAATCTGAAAAAGTATTATAAAACAGGAGAAAATGTAGTAAAAGCTGTTGACGGTGTTAATCTTGAAGTAGAACGAGGAGAATATCTCGCTATAGTAGGAAAATCTGGATCGGGGAAAAGCACACTTTTACATTTGATCGGAGGATTGGAAAAACCAACGGAAGGCGAGATATACTATAGCGGGAAACCATTATCTAAAAAAACACAGGAGCAGTTAACGATTTTCCGAAGAAGAAATGTAGGATTTGTTTTTCAATCATATAATTTAGTTCCTATTCTTAATGTTTACGAAAATATTGTATTGCCACTGGAGTTAGATGGCGAAAAAATAGAAAACGATTTTGTCAATGATATTATTTTTGCATTAGATCTGCAGGATAAGATAGATTCACTCCCAAATCAACTATCTGGTGGACAGCAGCAGAGGGTGGCTATAGCGAGAGCGCTCATAACAAAACCCCAAATCATATTGGCTGATGAGCCAACTGGAAATCTGGATTCTCAGACAAGTGCCGATGTGATGGGGCTTCTTAAGAGTATGATTCACAGATTAAACCAAACTTTAATAATGATAACCCATAATGAGGAGATTGCTCAAGTAGCGGACCGAATTATTCAGCTTGAAGATGGGCGTATACAGAAATAGTGACAGATAAAGATGGGGGTTATTATGATTGAGACAAGGAATAAAAAAGCAATCAGAAAAATCGCATGGCGATATATGAAGTCATCAAAACAGAGGAATGTTTTCATTGTTTTGGCAGTGGCACTGTCTGCCTTTTTATTGTCGGCAGTATTTAGTCTGGGAATTACATTTTATAATGTTAATAGCAGACAGCAGGTTATTGCTGAGGGGACAAACAGAAATATTATCATTACGAAGCCGGAAAAGGAGCAGGTGGAACTGGCGAAAAGTTTGCCTCAATGCCGGTATGCGGGAATACAAGCCAGATGTGCGATTGCGGTTGACTGCAATGGAAAATCTATCAATTATGGAATGATATGGAAAGATACAGTGAATTGGGAGAAACAAACCAGAGAGGCAATCGGCAATATTACAGGAAATTATCCGGAACAGGAAAACCAGATTATGACATCTGACTGGACGTTAGAAAAACTTGGATATAAAAATTATAAGGTGGGGATGGAAATCCCGCTGGTTTATTCAGTGA
>CALIZJ010000075.1 GCA_938028845.1 uncultured Blautia sp. | reverse complement strand
ATATTTTTTCAGAATATCATATTCTGTCTGAGCTAAAGCGCCATAATCGCTTTCACTACTGTCCGCCTGATCCCACCGTTCTGTCAAAGCGGTTGTTAAATCATCGGTAAAGGCTTCATCTGTAGTTTTTTCGCCGCACCCACCTAAAAGCATTATACCACACAGCAGCAGCATAAAAATCCAGCAGATACTTTTTTTACTTCTGTTTTTCATTTGTTGATACATACTGCGTTTCACGGTAGCCCTACAGTGTCTACTTTTTTTATTTCTGTTTTTCATTTGTTGTTACACTCCTTTTTTATATCATCTATACTCAATGAACTGTCTCTAAAAGAAAAATTATCGTATTCCTTACAGAGTTCTTTAATCTCTTCCTTCTCCGAATCGCACGCTTGTGGCCCAAAAATAATTTCTATTTTTTCAAGGTTTTCAAAAGTGATAGGTAAATGTTTTTTTAAAAGGCATATCTTCAAATCCATTCTCACATCTAAGTAATGCCCGAATTCGTGTTTCTTTTTCTTGTCCCCATCTTCTAAATTCTTTAAATAGACCCATTTTGTCTAAAATTGCAAAATCAAAACATGTAGCATATTCTTGATCCAACATTTGTTTCTCTAGGTATTTAACATTCATTATACGCCTGTAATTCTATCTTATGTGTTCTCAATGATTCACATGGCCTTATATATGGCTTTGCATCTGAACCAAACCATCGGTATCTAGTCTGATTCGTATAATCCATAATAGGCCTCGAATTATCAATTAAACCTTTCAGAATTGTACAATTTTCTGGTTTATACAAAGAAATGCATACTGCTTTCTCTTGTTTATTTTTCCCATATTCTTTCCAATGGTAGGGTGATTCCTCATTTGTAAATGTGAAACATGCCCAAAATATTCGTTCAGCAACCTCGTTATCCCCGATAATTCGACATTCATCGTTATCATCAACCAGATCTATTCGATTAAGCAGCCATTCTTTCTTTTTCAATATGGCTTTCAAACTGTCTAAGGTAGTATAGTGCGATAATTTAGTCACCTTATTATGCGCAATAATCTGATCTTGCAAAGACCTATCACCACTAGTTACATCTCTTTTATATCCGTGTTTTCCCTTCATTTTTATTCTCCTATATAAACATCTGCTGTAAAAATCCTTTTTTCAATAACTTCCATTTTTCTAAAATTGCTTTCTCAACCTCAATTTGTTCATCTAGTTTGGTAAAGAAGTCTGCAATGCGGGTTTGTTCTTCTTTTGTAGCTATCTGAACAGTAAAATTCAAGAAATCAGTTTCTGACAGTTCTTTTTGCCCTGTTCCGTTTGCTAGATATGCTCTTCTATTTATAAAGTCTGTTTGCGAGACGACTGCTAAGATATACTTAGGAATGATTTCTGGTTTTACGGAAAAACTCATTATGGCATTAGAACAAATACACCCGTCAAACTCTTCACCGACTAATGCCACACTACCATTAAAATAATTTTGTTTCCCTACAATTAATTCATTCTTTCGCCGTATATAAAAAGGTCTTGTGTCCTTCATATCTCTTTTTATATCAGCATAGCCAACACCTTTAAGATGTAATTTGACTGTAATTTTTTTATAATCATCTGTATTTTCTACTTTTTTCTTTTCTCCAGGAATTAGCACCTCTCCCAGCTTCTTCTCTTCCCAAGCCGGAAAATCCTCCCCATTTTCGTCTTTAAAGCGAATCTCCTGACTGAAAATTTTCTGCATGAAGCCTTTTTTCTGCTCCTTCAGTTTTTCAACCTCCAGTTCCTGCTGCTCAATGTAACTGTCCAGCTTGGTAAAGAAGTCTGCAATGCGGGTTTGTTCGGGGAGGGTTGGATATGATATTGTGATCTTTCCAAGTTCATGAGCATTAATATGTACAACAGATTTTCCTTGTGCTATGCGTGCAATTTTATAATTTACAATATAATTAAGAATGTAACTCGTAATTCTTCCATCAATGAAACTACTTCTAAATATGATAAGATCTCCTGCTAATATAACATTTGGAATCATAATGCAAGCTGCTATTGAAATTTCTTCTGCGCTCTCTCCTGAAACAGGAATAATCACATCTCCAATCCTGCTATATTGCTCTGGTTTTGCCTGTTGATTGGTAGTTCTTTTTACACAAAAAACTACTTCTGAATATGTTGTATAAAGCTCCCCATACAATATAAGAGGATTTCCACTAGAAGATATATCCTTTTTACTTAAAGCTGCACCTTTTGTGAAACTTCCCAGCTCACAAATTCTACTTCTCTCCCAAGCCGGAAAATCCTCCCCATTTTCGTCTTTAAACCGCAGCTTTGGTACTTTCTTTAATTTTTCTTCCATCTATTTCACTCCTATAACTTTCTCAAAGCTTTTAGGGTATTCTTTTATCTCCCACTCCGAAAATTCTGCTGTACACCCGATCATAAGATTCTTGTCTGCATATGCAGTAAAATAATTAACTAAATCTACGATGTCATCATCTACATTACAAATTTTCGCACTATTTTTATTGCAATTTCCTTGCTCCATGAGAAAAAGGCAATAATCTTTTGATAAGGGGAAATAAATACCTCGATGCGGAGCATTATCCTTTATTGCATATGCAGGGAAATCACTCGTGATAAAGTATCTGCTTCCCTGTGCTGAAAAAATGAATTTTTTATAATTGTCTTTGAACTGCTTATTCATTTTTTGGAATACACTATCCTTATCGTTCATGTCTAATAGAAGGCACATCTTTTGTGCTTCTATCAATTCCGAATCTGTCGTATGTAGGATATCGTTTATAGCTTTATCCATATACTCAGGGGTCCGTAATAATTGTAGGGTTAAAAAATGAAGAATCGGAGCAATTTCTATTATTTCAGCCTTTTTCTTTCGAGCAGTTTCGATTCTATGGATATACGTTTGCCAATTTTGTTCATACGTTCCTAAATGCTGCTCAATCTGTTCATGGCTGTTTTGCCAAAATAAATCTAAATATTGGTTTTCGCCTTTTTTGTATATATACAAATCTTCCTGCGCAATCGTATCTATATCTTTTAGATACATTCTCTTTGTTTGATTTTCTCCATTTATAAAGACATACGTTTCCCTTTGATCTCGTTTTTTATCTCTGGTCTCATCTGTAGACCAGCTTCTCAAATACGCCATTGGTACAATATGACAATTCATTTCTTACACCCCCAATTCCTGAAACAACGCCTCAAGCTCTGTTTTGATTCCTGCTTTCTTCTCTTCCAGATCTTTAATCTCCTGTTTTACCGCCGGAATGTCAATCGGATCTTCCTCTTCAAAAGTATCCACATACCTCGGAATGTTCAGGTTATAATCATTTTCCCTGATTTCCTCCATTGTTGCCACATGGCAGAATTTTTCAATGTCCTTTCGATCGGTATAGGCATTTACAATGCGGTCAATATCCTCGTCTGTAATATAGTTCATGGCTTTTCCCGCCGTATAATATTTGGAAGCGTCTATGAAGAGGATATTTTCTTTGTTTTCATTCCGCTCCTTTTTCAGTACCAGACAGCAGACTGGAATGGAAGTTCCGTGAAAGCAGTTGGCGGGAAGCCCGATTACCGCATCAAGACAGTTCAGTTCATTAATAATATGTTTTCGGATTGTTTCTTCCGCTGCGCCGCGAAACAGCACCCCATGAGGAAGCAAGACCGCAATTCTTCCGTCATTGGCCATGTGTGCGATCATGTGCTGGACAAAGGCAAAATCCGCTTTACTCTTCGGAGCCAGTTTTCCGTATGCGCTGAACCGCTCATCATCTAAGAATTTTGGATCCGCGCTCCATTTTGCGCTGTATGGCGGATTTGCCACCTGTACGGTAAATTTCAGATCTTCAAAATGTGGCTCTTCCAGTGTATTGCAGTTGATGATTTCAAAATTCTGATAGGGGATACCGTGCAGCATCATGTTCATGCGCGCAAGGTTATAAGTTGTTGATGTCAGCTCCTGTCCGTAATAACGCCGCACTTTTGCGTATTTTCCTACCTGAAGCAGCAGTCCCGCAGAGCCGCAGGCACAGTCACACACGGAAAGAACGTCTGTAAGTCCAAGTGTCGCAAGTCTGGCCACCAGCTTGGACATGTTCACCGGAGTATAGAATTCCCCGCCCTTTTTACCGGCCGTCTGAGCAAACTGACCGATCAGATATTCATAGGCATCGCCCAGTACATCGACCTCCATATCCTGTATATGAAAATCAATCGTATCAATGGTCTGCAAGATGGTTCCGATCAACTTGCTCCGCTCTTTGATTTCTTTTCCCAGCTTGGAAGATTTCAGATCCATGTCCTCAAACAGCCCGTCAAAATCCTGCTCCGATTCCTGCCCTCTGGTAGATTCCACAATTCCGTTAATGACCTCTTCCAGATAATCAATGCTGAATGTCCGTTCTTCAATCATCTGAATCACATGAGAAAACAGATAGTTCGGTTCAATCACATAACCCAGCGTGTCAATACTTTCTTCAATCAGCCCTTCCCGATATTCCTCTTCTTCCCATGCCTCTTCATAAGTAATATCATCATTCTGAAGCAGCTCTTCCATAAACATCGCTGCCTTTTCCGACAGATAGCGGTAAAAAATCAGCCCAAGTATATAGTTTTTAAACTCATAGGCTTCCATATTTCCCCGCAGTTCATTGGCCATTTCCCAAAGCTTATTATGTAATTCGTTTTTCTGCTGTTGTAACTGTTCCACCATTGTATAACCTCCTGTCTGTTACTGGTATTTCTGTACGTTTTCCACCACAAATTCACGAACACTTTCAATCAGCCGCTTCATTTTAATAAAGGTCAGCTTTTCCCTGATATTTTGACGGATTGTCTCTTTGGATAAAATATTCGAAAATTCATATTCAGAAATCAGATGCTGCATCACGTCACTGTCAAGGGCATGTTCCTCCGCAAAGCTCTGAATTTCCTTTGTTCGCTCCTGATCCTCAAATTCGGAATAAGCCTCTTCCAGAGAATCCTCTCCCTGCACGTTGGGAACCACATCTTCCAGAAATTTTTTGATTAAATCCACTTTTCTGCGAAGCGCCGGATTATCCGTCCGATCCAGTTCGTTCTGAATATGCCGGATATCCTTTTTCTGCTGCGCTTTATCCTCCAGATCGATGTTTTTAATCAGATTCATAATATAAGCCACGTTGATTTTGTCCGTCTGCATCATTTCAATGCTGAAATCAATATCGTCCAGAATGGAAACCTTTTCTTTGTCCTTCATGCGGCTCAGATTATCATGCAGGGTCAGATAGCGGCTTTTAAAATCCTCATACTCCTGCTGCGTAATCTTTTCTTCAATATCTTCCCATTCAAAATCCGAAAAGGTCTGTAAAATCAGCAGAGATTTTGCCAAGTCCCGAAAGGCTACTACAAAGCGGGCCTGATCTTCCTCCGATTGCAGCGTATCAATTTCTTCCGGCGTGCGAACACAGAGCCGCAGTTCATTGGCCAGCGCCCGAAACTGATCCAGATAATATTCATAGCTCTGCATCAGCACCTCTTCCGCATGATCCGTTTTGCTAAAGAGACAGATTGCGTCATCGGTATTCTTTTTCAGATTGCGATAGCAGACAATATTTCCGAAAGGCTTTGTGTCTTTTTCCACTCGGTTTGTCCGGCTGAAAGCCTGCAATAAATCATGATATTTTAAATTCTTATCCACATAAAGGGTGTTCAGCGGCTTGCTGTCAAAACCGGTCAGATACATGTTAACTACAATCAGAATATCGATCTGCGGCACCTTCCTGACTTTTAATCGGTTGGAAATATCCGCGTTATAGGCGCTGAACGTATCGGTGCTGAAGCTTGTCCCGAACATTTCGTTATAATCGCCGATGATCCGTTCCAAGCTGTCCCTGCTGTGTTCGTCCTTTCCTTCCAGATCCTCATTGGCCGCAAAGCTGAATACCGCCGCGATTCGGAGATCATGCTTCAGCCGTTTAAAGGTGTCATAGTAGCGAATCAGCGCCGGTATGGAGGAAGTGGCAAAGATGGAGGTATATTGTCCGTCTCTGGTTTTATTCTTGTGATGCTGGATAATATGCTCTGCCACCAGTTGAATCCGCTCTTTTGCCATAAAGATTTCATCACGGTCAATATCCTCTACCAGCGTATCGTCATCTTCATCGTACTGTCCCTGATAGGTGGAAATATACTCCACGCTGAAGCTCAGAACATTATGATCGAAGATCGCCTCTTTAATCAGATAGGTATGTAGGCATTTTCCGAAAATATCCGCGGTTGTCCGGTTATCCTGACTTTTGTTTTCCGCCATTCTCGGTGTTCCCGTAAATCCAAAGAACTGCCCTTTTGTAAAGTTCTGTTTAATGGCTTTGTGCATATCGCCAAACTGAGTACGATGGCATTCATCAATGATGAAAATCACTTTTTCGTCCCGATATTGCTCCATGATCTTGGTATACCGCGGACTGCCAAGCGCCCGTGCCATTTTCTGTATGGTGGTAACAATCAGTTTTTTGTTCTTATCGGCAATCTGTTTGACCAGAACATTGGTTTTGTCTGTCGTATCTACACAATCGGCCTCAAACTTGTTAAACTCCTGCGTAGTCTGATTGTCCAAGTCTTTTCGGTCTACAAGAAAAAAGACCTTTTTAATTCTCGGTTCCTGAACCAGTAAATTGGCGCATTTCCAAGAGGTAAGGGTCTTGCCGCTTCCCGTAGTATGCCAGATATATCCGCCCTCAATGGTATCCAGCGCCCTGCTTACCAGCGCCTCTGTCGCAAAGACCTGATAAGGCCGCATAATCATCAGCGCTTTATCCGTGTCATTGATGACCATAAACCGATCAATCATTTTCATCAGCCGGTTTCGATTCAGAAAGGCAAAGGAAAATTCCTCAAGATTATTAATGCGCTTGTTCTCTTCATCAGTCCAATAAAAGGTATGGCCTTTGGGAATCCGTTTTGCGTCTGTGTTGGAAAAATATCTGGTTTCCACCCCATTGCTGACTACAAAAATCTGGACATAATGAAACAGCCCCTTGTAGGAATGAACCCGATACCGATCAATCTGGTTGATCGCTTCTTTAATGTCCATTCCGCGGCGCTTCAGTTCGATCTGCACAATCGGCAGTCCGTTCATTAATAAGGTCACATCATATCGGTTCGTATACTTCCCCTCAACTGTGACCTGATTTGTAACTTGGAATACATTCCTGTCCAGTCCAACCGGATCAAAGAACTTTAAATAGACCTGCGTTCCGTCATCTCGATCTAAAATAAACTGATCTCTTAACTGTTTGGCGGACTGAAAGACGCTTTTTCCAGATAAGTAATTGAGAATGCGTGTAAACTCCGATGCGGTAAGTGCGTTTCCTTCTAAAGCCTCCAGATTAAACTCGTTGATTCTGTCTCTGAAATTCGCTAATAACGCTTCGTAGTCCGGTATTTCGACAAACTGATAGCCCTGCGTCTTTAGCTTTTGTACTAACTTTTCTTCTAACTGTGCTTCGCTTTGATATCCCACAATATTCCCTCAATTATATCAGATTATATAGATGTATAAATAACTTATGTTTTCATTATATAATCTAAAAATCTATACCGCAATAATTTTTTCACTTTATCATCTACTCAATACATATCTGATGAAAGGATAAGAGTGCGATGGTAAAATTGAATGTACTGGCTCTATTGGAGCAGCACGGCAAAACAAAATACTGGCTGTACAAGCAGCTCGGAATGAGCTATCAGAATTTCAATAAGATGGTGAATAATGAAACAAAATCGATCCGTTATGATATGATTGACGCAATGTGCGGGATTTTTGGCTGTACGCCAAATGACCTTTTGCTTTATGAAGAGGATAAGACAGGGGCGGAGTAAAACAACACATCTAAAATTAAATATCTCATAAAAAAACAGAGACACATAGAATCTATGGCGTTTCTGTTTTTTTAATACTTCTTTTCTTCTAAGTTTTGATCAAAAAGTTACACGGATACAGGCATTGAAATTTCAATGACGAAATCCATTTTTGCCCTTTCTTATGGTGTAGCAATGGGAAGGGATTTTGAAATCGGAAAGAATTTTATGTCTTCGAGGGCACTCATGGTGTCCTCTTTTTATTTTCTTCAAAATTCGGTCGGTTTTACTTTCCCACCCCAAAAAATTCAGAATAAAAGGAGTCCGGATTATGACAGAAAAAATCAAAGTAATGTACTTTAACAAATGTTACAAAGAAAAGCCCACAGGCGCTGGCGAAATAGCACTCATCCAAAAGTCACTGAAACAAACGGAGATTTCCATTTCGGAGCTGGCAGAAGGATTGGCTAAAGGCTGTACCTTTAAACCAGCTTATCTGAAAGGTACAAAATCGTCTGACTGGAGTCAACAGCAATTATTTGCTTTGGACTTTGATGAAGGGACTACCATAATGGAAGAATTACAGCGTTGTAAGACACTGAATCTTATTCCTGTGTTTGGTTATACTTCTTTCTCCCATACGGAAAACCACCATAAATTTCGCTTGGTTTTTTGCACGGAGGACGTTATTACAGATTTGGTACTTCGTAATCAAATACAGGAATCCCTTATGCAGGCTTTTCCCAGTGTAGATCAAAAATGCAAAGATCCTTCCCGTCTGTTCTTTGGTGGAAAATCTTTAATCTGCCAAAATTACAATGCTCGTATTCAACCGGATCTTCTACTATCTCAGTACTCCGGTATAACATCTACATCTAAGAAAACTCACTCTACACAAAACTTAAAAAAGAACCAACCAGTCCAGCATACGGATCAAATAGATGCAATAAAACATCTGAATGTAAATAAGTTGCGGGGGTTTATGGCAGAATACCCCCTCCCTAATAAAAAGTCTTATCTTACTATTGGGGAGGGGTTTTTTTATCCACTTCCAGATAATACAACTCGACACTTTAGCAGCAGAAAGGAACTATCAGAATTTATGAATCGGTTAAATCTTGCTCAATATCTGGGAGTTCCTTTGGATTCCCAGTTTTCTTGTATCCTTCCAAAGCATGAAGATCAAAACCCGTCCGCTCATATTTATAGAACGTATAATAACACCCCAATTTATAAATGCTTTGGTTGTAATGCTGCTTACGGAATAGTAAAGCTAACATCTGTCTTAGCAAATTGTACAGAAAAGCAGGCAAGACAGTTTATTATGGACGTCTATGGAATCTGTTATGAGGATCCAGAATGGATAAAAACCAAAAAAAAACTAATAACAGATGGACTTGAATATTTAGATACTAAAGAATTTAGAAAAACCTATCCATCCCTCTCTTCTTTACTTCGATATCGAAAACACCATTATATGGATATGTGCCTTTACTATATGGACTACATGGTTGAAGAATTACAGTATGAGGACAATCCTATATTTTTTACCAGTTATTCAAAGCTGAAAAAAATTTTTGAAATTAGTCCCAATCGAAGCAACAGTGATATCTCCAAAACTCTGACTCTCTTTTCTTTACTTGGAATCATTCAGAAATTAAATGAATCACAAATCCCGCAAGGAACATTAAAGACAGCAAAAGGAATTGCCAGCCGACACAACCTTCCTAAAATTTCAACATTTTTTGTTGTCACACCGCTCAATCCAGAAACACTTTCCATTTGTGAAGAAAATGCAAAAAAATTAAAAGCTTCTAATTTTACCATTGCCGGTCTGAGTCGGGAATATGTCTTACGTACCTTTGGAACAGAAATGGCAGATCAGCTTTATCCTCAATTCAAGAGAGAAAATCAGCTCGGCACCGGAGAAAAATCCGATTACCATACCCATGAATTAGTTAACATGATTTCTGTGGCGATTAAAAAGAATGGCTATATCTTTGAATCCGAAATAAAAGAGAAAAACGAAAAACAATGGAAACGAAGTATTTTTGAAATTCTGGAGGCTTATCAATGGAAAAAAGTACGTCTGAACAAAAAATTAAAAGAAAAATATCACATTGAACGAAAAGGCTTCCCTGCAATCATTATTCCAGAAGAAATCGAATAGTACAAGCCTGTAATTGCAAAGCGAATACACGGATGCAACAATATATGGAGGCTGTGAAATTATCGTAGTCTCCATAAAATTTATTTAAAGTATTCTTTTCCATTCCTCCCGTAAAATGGGACTTTCTATACCAGCATTTTATAAACAGACCCCTGTATTTTCACGGAGATCACACCGATTTTTCCATCATAATCAGCAGTAATTCCACTTTTTATAATGAAAATCCCCTGTTTTACAGGATTCGGTAATATGGGTACTGTTTCGTCCTTCTGCTTCACAAACGAAAAATTACCCCGCAGTATCGTACCATTTGTAAACATGTCCAAAATCCAATCAGAAAGCGTGGACGCTTTTTTCAGACTGGTTCCTATTGAAGATCACCATTTATAAAGGATAATCTCTCTTTTTTCTATTTTACTCGATTCATACTCAGATTTCAAGGCGTACTCCGCTCTGTCCGGCTAAACAGGATTTCTTTCACCGTCCATCTCCAAAACTGATTATACCCCCCGTCTGGCGCTTTTCGGATTCTTTGGTAATGGGGCGGGCTTGTGCGTTTGTGTAACTCGCCCGCCCCCATTTTCTTCTTACAGCTGTGTCAGCTCTTTCATCAGTTTCAGTCCTGCTTTTACCCCAAGCTGCAAGGCCTCTCCTTCTCTGGCTGTTCCATAGTCCCGCATATTACCTATAATCATATTAACGTCCTTTTCCGACAGCTTATCTCTCAGGAATCGCTCTGTTTCCACCAGTAAATCCTGCTGCATCATCTGATAGTCCTGCTCATTATCGTCCATACATTCGGTGTCCCTCTGTAACAGGTTGATGATATAGCTCAGGCTCGCTCTGTCTAAAATCGTTGTGTTGTACATGATGAATCCTCCTTACTTTCTCTTTCCCTGCTGCTTATTCCAATTCTTCATAACTTCACTTTGTCCAATGAATGTTTCCAACGGATTAAATCGCTCATAATCTTCTTGTAGCTCTTCAAAGCCAAATGACCGCAAATAACCCTGTGTTGTTTTAATATCACTATGACATAGCAGGCGCTGAAGTCTTACAATATCCATATTATTTTTAATAGACAGATAAGCAAAGGTATGTCGGAAAATATGTACCGAAGTCCGGTCTACGCCCCTGCTTAAATTGTATCGCCGAATCGCATTGCTAAGACTTTCACTTGAAAGAGGTTTTCCTTCTCTGCTACAAAATAGAGGATCTTCTGCTGTTCCTCCCCGATAGGATAAATACTCTTCTAAAATAAGCGCTAAGGAATTTGTTAATGGGAGAATGACAGGCTTTTTATTTTTTACTACGCGCAGCTTTACAAGTCGGTTCATCAAATCTAAATCCCCCACTTTCAGATGTGCAACTGTATTTCGCCGCTGACCAGTTCCAAGAAGATAATTAACCATTACCCAATCCCGATACTGGACAAATCTGCAAGTTTTTACATTCGGCTTTTTTAAAAGCTTTTTTAATTCTTCCTCTGTGTAGACTTCCTTAATTGGAGTTTCTACTTTAGGCATAACAATATTGAAATTAAGAATATAACCTTTTTGCGCGAAGTAATGAATAATCCGCCTCATTCCGCTTAAGTAAGTATGGATTGACATGGAGCAAATATTTTTTTCTCTGAGGTAAAGAGTATATTCCTCAATCAGATCCTCGTCCAAATCGCTGATCGGCGAGTCCAGACTGTGAAAAAGAGAAAAATTATAAATGCTTCTTTCATAAAACCGAACAGTGTCAGGTGCATAATTATTCAATTTGCACCATCTCAAAAATTTTTGAAACCCTTCCTTAATCGTAAGGTTTGCAGCTGTTCTCATTTCCATTTTCACCATAAAAATAACCACCTTTCTGATGACACGTTTTCCCGCAT
>CALIZJ010000074.1 GCA_938028845.1 uncultured Blautia sp. | reverse complement strand
GGATAAAATATAAACACTATATGGAGGTTAAAACACCTATGGAAATGAATATGGGTAAATTCAGCGAGAAGCTGGTAGAGCTTCTGGAGCTGGCAAAAAAAAGAAAGAACGTATTGGAATACCAGGAGATCAATGACTTTTTCAAAGATCAGCCCTTAACGGTGGACCAGATGGAGAAAGTATTTGATTTTCTGGAAGCCAGTGGTGTGGATGTACTGCGTATTACAGGAAATGCAGACGAGCTGATCCTTGACGATGACATGGATATCGATAAACTGGACGATGAAGAAGAGGTGGAGCTGGATAAGATCGACCTTTCTGTCCCAGAGGGCGTCAGCATTGAGGACCCTGTGCGTATGTATCTGAAAGAGATCGGAAAAGTAAGCCTTCTTACTGCAGAGGAAGAGATTGAACTTGCCAAAAGGATGGAAGAAGGGGACGAGAGCGCTAAAAAGCGTCTTGCAGAAGCCAATCTTCGTCTGGTAGTAAGCATTGCCAAAAGGTATGTGGGCAGGGGAATGCTCTTTTTGGATCTGATCCAGGAGGGAAATTTAGGTCTTATCAAAGCAGTAGAAAAGTTTGATTACAGAAAAGGATATAAATTCAGCACCTATGCTACCTGGTGGATCCGTCAGGCCATCACCAGAGCCATTGCGGACCAGGCGCGTACCATCCGTATCCCGGTACACATGGTAGAAACCATCAATAAACTGATCCGTGTGTCCAGACAGCTTTTGCAGGAGCTTGGGCGTGAACCTACCCCGGAGGAGATCGCAGAGGAGATGGACATGTCCGTGGACCGTGTCCGTGAGATCCTTAAGATCTCTCAGGAGCCGGTATCTTTGGAAACACCTATCGGTGAAGAGGAGGACAGCCATCTTGGAGACTTTATCCAGGATGATAATGTTCCGGTGCCGGCAGATGCGGCTGCCTTCACTCTTTTAAAAGAGCAGCTTGTAGAGGTGCTGGGAACCCTTACTGACAGGGAACAAAAAGTCTTAAGGCTTCGTTTCGGCCTGGATGATGGAAGGGCCCGTACCCTGGAAGAGGTAGGAAAAGAATTTAATGTAACCAGAGAACGTATCCGCCAGATTGAGGCGAAGGCTTTGCGCAAACTGCGTCATCCAAGCCGCAGCCGGAAGCTTAAGGACTATCTGGATTAAGGAGAAAGGATATGCAGTTATCTTTGCGGCTATCCGCGATTGCAGATCTGGTGACACAAGGAAACCGGCTGGTAGATGTGGGATGTGATCATGGATATCTGCCGGTATACCTGATCTTAAATAAAAAAATTCCATGTGCGATTGCTGTAGATGTGCGGGAAGGGCCTCTCTTGCGGGCAAAGGAGCATATCGTGCAGTATGGCGTGGAAGCGTACATAGAAACGCGTCTGTCCGACGGCCTTGCCGCTTTAAAACCGGGAGAGGGAGATACCCTGGTCATTGCCGGAATGGGCGGTCCCCTGATGGAACGGATCCTTTCAAAAGATTGGACGGTTACAGAAAGCTTTCAGGAGCTGATCCTCCAGCCCCAGTCGGATATCCCTCATTTTCGCAGATTTATCCGGGAAAATGGCTGGGAAATAG
>CALIZJ010000073.1 GCA_938028845.1 uncultured Blautia sp. | reverse complement strand
ATGCAGGATTATGCACAGAATGCTACAGATGCAGAAGTGAAGCAGTTTTTTCAGAAATCTGCACAGTCTGCCCAGCAGACAAAGCAGCAGCTCATGCAGTTTTTACAGTAGGAGGTAAGAAAATGATGAACGATAAGGCTATGGTAGCGGATACCCTTGCAGGTATCAATGGAGAACTGGTACGTTACGGAGAAATGATCTCCCAGACAGAAAACCCGCAGTTAAAACAGACTTTAAAACAGATCCGGAACCAGTGTGAAATGTCCCAGGAGGAGATCTATAATCTTGCCAGAGAGCGGGGCTATTATGTTCCGGCAGCCAAGGCTACGAAAGAAGAAGTAGACCATGTACGGATGATACTCACACAGGGATGATCCGAAAAGAAATAAGAACCAGCAAAACGCCGTAAGAAAAACAGGACGTTTGCAATAGCAAAGATATGAAGATACAGGGAGATAGTTTTTACGATTATCTCTCTGTATTTTTTTACATAGGTCTTTTTTAGAGGGGTTGAGTTACGGCATATATTTTTGTTATGTATAAAATATCCCCACGGACAGCAGAAGAAATTCTTGTGATTTTTTCAGGAACCGCTTGACGCAAATGGAAAAATATAATACTATGTTAAAAGAAAACACGAACATAGGTTCACAAAAATATAATAAGAGGAGAATCGAAAAGAATGATAAATACAGAAAAACAGAAAGCTCTTGAGGCAGCTCTTGGGCAGATAGAGAAGCAGTATGGAAAAGGTTCCGTTATGAAACTGGGGGAAAACGGAGGAAATATGCAGGTAGAGGCAGTACCTACAGGTTCCTTGAGCCTGGACATTGCCCTTGGAGTAGGCGGTGTTCCTAAGGGCCGTATCGTGGAGATCTACGGACCGGAATCCAGCGGTAAGACCACCGTTGCGCTGCATATGGTGGCAGAGGTACAGAAAAGAGGCGGGATTGCAGGTTTTATAGATGCCGAGCACGCGCTGGATCCTGTGTATGCGAAAAATATAGGCGTGGACATTGATAATCTTTATATCTCCCAGCCGGATAACGGCGAGCAGGCTCTGGAGATCACAGAGACTATGGTGCGCTCCGGTGCGGTGGATATCGTGATCGTGGACTCAGTGGCAGCGCTGGTGCCTAAGGCGGAGATCGAGGGCGATATGGGCGACAGCCATGTAGGGCTTCAGGCAAGGCTGATGTCCCAGGCATTGCGTAAACTGACGGCAGTGATCAGTAAGTCTAACTGTGTGGTCATCTTTATTAACCAGCTTCGTGAAAAAGTAGGCGTAATGTTTGGAAACCCGGAGACCACCACAGGCGGCCGGGCATTGAAGTTTTACTCCTCCGTCCGTTTGGATGTGCGTAAAGTGGAGACTCTGAAGCAGGGCGGCGAGATGGTAGGAAACCATACCCGCATCAAGGTAGTGAAAAATAAAGTGGCACCTCCTTTTAAACAGGCAGAATTCGACATCATGTTTGGCACAGGTATCTCTAAAGAAGGTGATATCCTGGATCTTGCAGTAGAATGTTCCATAGTAAATAAAAGCGGCGCCTGGTATGCATATCATGACGAAAAGATCGGTCAGGGACGGGAAAATGCAAAACTGTTTTTAAAAGAGCATCCGGAAATCTGCGATGAGATTGAAAAGCAGGTAAGGATCCACTACCACCTCCTTCCGGAAGAGGCATCGGAGGAGACTGCACAGACAGAGTTCCCGAAGGATTTGGGCCCAGAAGACGGGGAATAATGTATGTACACCATTGAAGAGCAGCAGAAAGCAAGGAAAAAGGCCATGCGTCTTCTAGAGCATATGGACCGCACAGAAAAAGGCCTTCGGGAAAAACTGATACAGGGAGGTTTTTGTGAGGAAGCGGCGGAGGACGCCATTTCCTATGTAAAATCTTTCGGCTATATCAATGACCGAAGATATGCAGAAAATTATATTTCTTCGAGAATAGGTACGAAGAGCAGGCAGAAAATCCTTCAAGAGCTTTTGCAAAAGGGAGTTGACCGAAATACCGCCCAGGAAGCCTGGGATGAGCTGGCTGCCCTTGAAGAGCCGGATGAGCGGACATGTATACGCCGGGAAATAGAAAAAAAATACAGCCCGGATATGATCCTGGAAGAAAAAGAACTGCGCCGGCTGTACGGCTACCTTGCCAGACGGGGCTTTCAGGGAGGAGACATTTTTTCCGTGCTGGAAGAAATGCATATAACCAGCCGGGGACGGTTTGAAAACGAATAGAATAAGGAATGGGGCGGCTGCGCGGGATATACAGTCCTACAGCCGCCCCATTAAAACATACGGGACAGCCGGGATGTATGACGAAAAAGAGGAAAAAATTAAAACAATTAGATAGAAAAACTTGACATAATTCTCAAAAACAGATAAACTTGTATTGTTGTAATTGTACAATGAAAACTAAATAAGGAGGTGCTCCTGTGACAGGCACGACGATTATTGTTGCTGTTGTCGCTGTGGTAGTTGCGCTACTTATTGCGGTTCCTGTTACTTGCAAGATCGCTGTGGAGAACAAGGCAAAAAAAGATGCCGAAGTTATTGGAACAGCGGAAGAAAAAGCAAGAAGCATAATAGATGAAGCTTTAAAAACAGCTGAGACTAAAAAAAGAGAAGCTTTATTGGAAGTAAAGGAAGAATCTCTCCGTACAAAAAACGAACTGGAGAAAGAAACCAAGGAACGACGAGCTGAACTGCAGAAGTATGAAAAGAGAGTCTTATCTAAAGAAGAGGCTGTCGATAAGAAAGCAGATGCAGTGGAAAAGCGGGAAAGTGAGTGCACAGCGAGAATTGCTGAATTGCAAAAGAAAGAAAAGAGAGTGGAAGAACTCGAGCTGAAAGGAGTACAAGAACTGGAACGAGTTTCCGGTCTGACCTCCGAACAGGCAAAAGAAGAGTTGCTCAAATCTGTAGAGGATGACGTCAAGGTAGATGTAGCCAAACTTTACAAAGAACTGGAAAGCAGAGCAAAGGAAGACGCAAACAAAAAAGCAAAAGAGTACGTGGTAAACGCCATTCAGAAATGTGCGGTTGACCATGTGTCTGAGGCGACGATTTCAGTTGTACAGCTTCCCAGCGACGAGATGAAGGGCAGGATCATTGGACGGGAGGGACGTAATATACGTACCCTTGAAACTTTGACAGGTGTGGATCTTATCATTGACGATACACCGGAAGCGGTGGTATTGTCTGGCTTTGATCCTATCCGCAGAGAGATTGCCAGGGTTGCCCTTGAAAAACTGATCGTAGACGGACGTATTCATCCGGCAAGGATCGAAGAGATGGTGGAGAAGGCGCAGAAAGAAGTGGAAGCACAGATCCGTGAGGACGGCGAGGCTGCTGCAATGGAAGTGGGTGTACATGGAATCCATCCGGAGCTTTTAAAGCTTCTTGGACGAATGAAGTTCCGTTCCAGCTATGGACAGAATGCATTGAAACATTCTATCGAAGTAGCACAGCTTTCCGGACTTCTTGCAGGAGAAATCGGTGTGGATGTGCGTATTGCAAAGCGTGCGGGTCTTCTTCATGATATCGGAAAATCCATCGACCATGAGGTGGAGGGCTCCCATATCCAGATTGGTGTGGACTTATGTAAGAAATACAAAGAGTCTGCTGTTGTTTTAAACGCGGTAGCTGCACACCATGGAGATGTAGAACCGGAATCTCTGATCGCTTGTATCGTACAGGCTGCCGATGCAATCTCAGCGGCTAGACCGGGTGCAAGAAGAGAAACTCTGGAGACTTATACAAATCGTCTGAAACAATTGGAAGATATTACCAATGAATTTAAAGGCGTGGATAAGTCTTATGCTATTCAGGCAGGAAGGGAAATTCGTGTTATGGTTGTGCCGGAACATGTCAGCGATTCTGATATGGTTCTGCTGGCAAGGGATATTGCAAAACAGATCGAAGCCGAGCTGGAATACCCCGGACAGATCAAGGTAAATGTGATCCGGGAGAGCAGAGCAGTAGATTTTGCAAAATAGCGCAGCCAGATGATCACCAGAAATTTTCATATTGTATATAAAAAGCCGTACGGATGATTCCGTGCGGCTTTTCACGTGGTCAAAATTCTGTGAAAAAGGAATTGTTCTAATTTACCCTGGCTTTTCGTAAACTGGTACAGGGTGAAGATATGAGAAAAAAAATAAATAGCGGCAAAAACGGTACTTTTCCTGCATGGAGGCTATTGCTGGCAGGATTTCTGCTGGGAGTGCTTCTTCCGAATATTTTATGGAAAATGGAATGGCAGCAACAGACCATGGCGTCTATGTATCTGCTGGGGGCTTTTTCCGGCGGAGAGATTTCCGGAATGGATTATCTTTTGGAAGTTGTCAGAATGAGGGGAACCTATTTCCTGATCGCTTTTTTCTGCGGACTTTCTGTGTTTGGCGTTCCCCTGGCGATTTTGTGGATGGCAGTCACCGGAATAAAGATAGGAGCTCTTCTGACTTTATCCATCCTGCAGTTTGGGCTTACAGGGGGTGCTGTAGGAGTGGGGCTTTTGTTTCCTCAGTATATTTTGTATCTTCCGGTACTGGCCTATTTTTTAAGCGCAGTTTACGCACAGTCTATGGAAGTGTGGAAAAATAAAGGGTTGTTTCCTCAGAAAGTCTGCCGGTATGCAGTGGTGTCAGCTCTATCGGGAGCCTTGTATCTTGGGGGTATCCTGCTGGAAGTATACTGCAATCCCTGGGTGGTAGAAATGTTAATAAAAAAATTAAAATTTCTGTAAAATTTTTTTTCTACCACATATGGTATTGCTTGCAAATGAATGATCGATATTTTGTATTTGGTGTCAAAAATGCCGATTTTATGGGATTTTATGCAGAAAAAAGCATTTGATTTTATGTCAAATACAAAGTATAATACATTTATATTTTACAGAGGGGATAGAACTGTTCGGAGAAAATTTACATTTTTTTTACGAAATAATTACAAGGGAATTATTTCTAAAAAAGGGCAGGAAGCAGGAATGATGGAGAGAACAGTAATGGAGTTTATTAACTATTTACGCAATACGAAAAAAACATCGGATAATACCGTGGTTTCCTATCAGAGAGATTTGAAAAAGTTTCGTGCTTATTTGATCGAAAAGGGGATTGGAAGTCTGGAGGAAGTGACAGAGCTGGATCTGGAAGGGTATCTTCGCTATATGGAAGAAAAAGATTTTGCTTCCTCGACCATATCCAGGAGCGTGGCGTCGATCCGGGCACTGTACCAGTATCTTTTCAGTGAAGGCAGAATTTCATCTAATCCGGCAGCCCTGTTAAAGCCGCCGAAGGTAGAAAAGAAGATGCCGGAAATTCTTTCTGTGGACGAAGTGGATAAGCTTATGCAGCAGCCGGACCCGTCTACGCCTA
>CALIZJ010000072.1 GCA_938028845.1 uncultured Blautia sp. | reverse complement strand
ACGATCAATATATTCATCACGGCACCTCCCGTTCTTCTGTAAGGATCAGTTCGCTGACAGCGCCGCCGCGGTTTTCAAAATACCAGCTTGCCCTGTCGCCGTAAAACAGACGGATACGTTTCTGAAGGTTGATCACTCCTACACCCAGGCCATCCTTTTCCACCGGGTTTTCCTGATTGATCACTTCCAGAAGTTCATCCGGATAGCCCGGTCCGTTGTCCCGCACAGTGATATCCAGATAATTTCCCTCTTCTGTTTTTCGCAGTTTCGCGCTGATCTCTATGAAAAGCTGGCTTCCCCCTGCATCTCTGGCATACTTTATGGAATTTTCCACAAAGGTCTGAAGCGTCAGTACCGGGATTTCCACATTCATGACCATTTCATCCGCCTCGATCGTACAGGAAAGCCCTTTGCTGGTCATCAGTTTCTGCATGTCCACATAGTTTTCTACAAAACGGATCTCCTGCTCCACCGTCACAAAAGACGCGTCCTGCTGGAGAAGATACCGCATATGAGCAGAAAGCTTCTGAAGAAAAATCTCCGCATTGTCATATTCCTTTAAGGCAAGCATATAATAGGCGTTTTTCAGACAATTGGTATAAAAATGGGGCGCCAGCTGCAGCTGCAGATACTGTCTGTGGATCTTTGCCTTTTCCAGCTCTTCCTCATAAAATCGTATTTTATACTGCTCGATCTCCCCAAGCAGAGCCTTTACAGAATGGCGTACATCTTCAATTTCAAGTATCCGGTTCGGTGCCGAAAAATGAACCTCCCACACTCCTTCCTTAATATTGGCAAGGGCCTTTGTCATATCCTCCAAAGGCCTGGATAATTCATGGTAAACAAAATACATCAGCCTGGCTGCCCCAATAAGGAACAGACAGATCAGGATCATAAAAACCACATGGATCCGGTCCATATACAGCCAGATGCTCTCCGGAAGGATCTCCACTACCGCCAGGTCCGCAGAATTCAACGGATTGAAATAAATGATCTTTCCGTCTATGCGGTTCCTTCCCGGCAGAAGCTGATCCATCCATCCTTCCTCAAGCCCTTCATAGACGCTTTGAGGATCTGTCCCTGCTTCTGACCAGACAGGATAGAACTGACCGTTATAGATCACTCCATAGACAGCCGTGCTGTCCTTTTCATCGGGAAGCCCCTGGCTTAAACTGATCCCGCCTCCCAGGGCTGCTGTATTCTTTTTCATATAAATGTTGTATAACAGGTCTTCATCCGTCTCTAATAATACTGTACTATAAATACTTTCACTGCTTTTTAAGACGGTTCTTCCAGCTTCTTTTAATTCCTGCAGATCCGTCAGAGACCAGTCTCCATTTATGGCATACTGCACCTGTTCATAGGAGTCATAATATACAAACAAGCCCCCGATCGCCTGATTGGAATTCACCTGGATACGTAAAGTATTCAAAAGCTCATACACATTATCCCATTTTTCCGCCGGAGACCGATAAGCGCCGATTTCCTCAAAGGCATGGTTTTCAGAATAGATCGTCCGCACCGCGTCAAGAAGCTGATTAAAATGCGTCTCCAGGGTCTGTCCGTAGACGTACATGTCGTTTGTCCGCTTTTCGTCCCCGTCCTTCTGGTAAGACTTCATAAAATTGACCTGTAAGATCAAAAGCAGCAAAGCGATCACAAGGATAAACAGCCATCCCGCCCGGACGATCTGACGTTTCAGGCTGAACTTACGTCCCGGGACGGCTGTATCCTTACGGGGTATTTTCAATTGGTATTTCATGATCGGATCCACCTCTTTTCTTCGAGAAAAAGATACCTAAACTTTTCAAACTATTATTTTTCCGACAAAAATAGAATTATTTTCTTATTCATATGCACTCTATCCGAATATTTTACTATTAATTCTGAAGATTGACTATCTTTTTTCTAATAATCCTATATTTTCCATCAGACTATTCCAGTATCATTTTCTCAGATCCAATTCCGAAATACCACCTAAAATACGACCGCGATTATCGATTTTACGACTCTTCCTCCTTTTCCAGACTATTCCTCCACGATCACCCGCACCCGGTCGATGTTTCTCACCTGGGTAAAAGGTTCCGTCTTATCCCCGTTTCTCTGGGATTTCACACGGACCACCCCAAAGCAGGTTCCCGGTGTCCTAAAGACATGCTCCGTTTCCGCAGTTCCCCGTCTGCCGCCGTCTTCCAGTACAAACTCTCCTTTATAGGGAAAATCTTCTTCTCCTTCAAAACTCCATTCTACAAAAGTAAGCGTTCCGGCATGCTCCGGCACTTCTGCTTCCGCTTTAAAACGGACGGTCTCTCCGGCTTTCACCCGGGCGCATTTTTCTCCGTTGGCGTATACATGCACCACCGGCTGGATACCGCCTCTTTCTTTCGCCCTGTCGCCGATCTCCACCAAGCCTCCATTGACTTTGTAATTGGTGGACGGCAGGGGTTCCTCTCCTCTTTCCACCCAGGCGGCAAGATCCAGGAGCGCCTGTTTCAGGCCGGAAAGATACGTGGTGGCGTAAAGCTCATCCTCCGATGCGGCGCGGTCGTCGTGGAGTACATTGTCAAAATACCAGAGCCTGCACCAGTCTTTGTCGTTGTTCTCATGGACAGAAGCTACTTTCCTCCGGTACCAGTCCGCCTGCCAGGGATAAGCCTGCTCATCCATCAGTGCCGCCACGATCAGGATCTTTCCCTGGATCTCTCCGTTTTGTTCGCATCCCGGTCCCATCCCGCAGAACAGCGGCCCAAGCAACGCCTTCCTCTGAGGATACAGGGGATCTCCCTTCTCGTCCCGGAACTGATCCCATGCATGATAATCTTTTGACGGCACCTGGTGCCGGTGATAGGTCTGTACGGCAATATAATCAGAATTGTCCAGGTGGACGCGGTTTCCCTGCT
>CALIZJ010000071.1 GCA_938028845.1 uncultured Blautia sp. | reverse complement strand
GAAGCTCTTTGGATTTGCGATCAGCGGACCGAAGCCGGTCATTGCGCCAACGCCCATGAAAATAAGGGATGGTAAAATACTCCACTCATCCAGCACATAAAAATAATACAAAAGTCCACCCACACCATTAGACGTCTCTTCCGGGCTTGCTATGATATCCGGGTAGATATTTACCAAAAGCATACCAAATGCAATGGGAACAAGCAGCAGCGGCTCAAACCCACGTTTAATAGCAAGGTATAAAAACACGCACGCCACTAAGATCATGATATAGTTGCCCCAGGTAAGGTTAAAGAACGCCGTCTGGTGGATCAGGTTAGACAGGGTTTCTGTTACATAAGACATCTGATTACCTCCCGTCCTAGTTCATCGTAGCTAAAGTATCTCCATTTTCTACAGAAGCGCCTTCTGCAACATCAATGCTTGCAACGGTTCCGTCCTGAGGAGCTACTACAGGGATTTCCATTTTCATTGATTCCAGAACTACAAGGCTGTCGCCGGCTTTTACAGCCTGTCCAACAGATGCAACGACTTTGAGAACCTTGCCAGGTACGGAAGCCCCTACTTTGATTGCTCCAGCTCCCCCTGCCGGTGCTGCTGGTGCTGGTGCCGGAGCCGGCGCTGCTGCCTTAGGAGCTGCGGGTGCCGGTGCTGCTTTCGGAGCAGCCACAGGCGCTGCTGCTGCGACGGGTGCAGAAACACTTCCTGTTTCTTCTACAGTAACTTCATACGCTGTTCCATTTACGGTAATTGTATAACTCTTCATTTTTTAATCCTCCTAAATGTCATTTACCTTTTTCTACGATTCACTTTGCGAATGGAGCGGACTACATATCCATCTGTACTTGTTTTTCCCTCAGATGCTGCGATAGCAGCCGTAATAACAGCCACCAGCTCTCTGTCATCCATTGCAGCTTCTGCAGCGGCAGGTGCCGGAGCAGGGATGGGAGCTGCCGCAACCACAGCTTCCTCTTCGTCATCCTCGTCTTTTTTCCCTTCTACAAGTCCGGGTACAAATCTTAGCAGATAGATCACAAAGCACAGAAAGATAAGGACAACAAATACAACGCCTAATCCCATAAGAGTGTTCAGCCCTGCCCGTGTCATGGATACGGACAGCGGATACTGTACATTTACACTTACGCTGGTAGGTGTTCCCTGGTCATCAAAAACATATTCAAATTCTGCATCTAATTTTTCAAACTCAGCCGGAACAACTACCGTATACTGATTATTGGAAAATTCTACTTCTGTTGACCCAAGTTCTTCAAATTCTCCCAGCTCATCCTTGGCAGAATTCCAGGATTCCATTGCCTGTATGGTAAACTCATCGCCGGAATTTAAGTAGGTATTGATTTCATCTTCCGTAAGAGGGATGATCGTAGTCGTCAAACCCTCTGCGATGGTAACCACCTGGGCCTGTATCGTTTCATTCATCTCGCTGGATGCAAAGACTGCAGTGCTGCCAGCCACCGTCAAAAAGGTGGTACAGAGCAATGCAGCGCAGACAGCGGATGCCTTCTTTAAACTTCGCTTCATATGCTCACCTCACTTAGACCGTTCCATGCTTTTTGGAAGGACGTTCTTCTCTCTTTGTGAACAGCATTTCAAAAGCGCCGATAACATATTTTCTTGTGTCCTCCGGACGGATAATGGTATCCACATAACCTCTTCTTGCTGCGGATTCCACACCTGACTGCAGCGCACGGTATTCGTCTGCTTTTTCTTTCAGAGTCTGCGCATCTGCATCAGCATACATGATCTTTGCTGCAAGAGAAGCATCCATCATGCCGATTTCTGCATTGTCCCATGCATATACCATATCGGCACCGATCGCCTTGCTGTTCATAGCCACATAAGCATTTCCATATGCCTTGCCAATGATCACATTTACCTTCGGCACTGTAGCAGATGCAAATGCATGTACCAGCTCTCCTACAGACTGCGCCATCATCTTTTCATTGCACATGGTAGCTTTAAAGCCGGTTACATTGGTAAGGGTAAGTACAGGAATTTCAAAAGCATCACAGAATTTTACGAAATCCGCTGCTTTTCTTGCGCCTCTGGAAGAAAGTGTACCGTCAGAAGTCTCTGTTTTGTTTCCTTCTTCATCGTAAATCTCACTTCTGTTTGCTACTGCGCCTACAGTTGCGCCGTTTAAGCGAAGGAATCCAGTCACTACATCCTTGCCATAATCTTTCTTTGTCTCAAAGAAGATGCCGTTGTCAGCGATCCTGGACAGGGCAATACCTGTATCCCCTGCACAGTTTATGATATCATCGCAGGTGCGGTTTAAATCGTCTGTACATTCTTCATAAGAATCATTGTCCTCGAAGTTTGACGGAAGAAGGCTGACAAGCGCACGGATCTGTGCAAGGATTTCTTCCTCTGTTCCTACTCCGTCGATCAGTCCGGTTTCTTCGCTCTGGAAAACGGCTGAAGCTGTGTCACATTTTGCTGCAGTGTTTCCTTCCAGTGCATTTGGGCTGTTTACAAACATTTTTCCTTTTTTCTCTTCCATGAAAGTGAAATCCGTCAATGCCGGAATCACTGCCATACCGCCGCCGCAGGTGCCAAAGATTCCTGTGATCTGCGGGATAACTCCGGAAGCCAGAGTCTGTTTCATGTAAATCTGTCCAAAGGCCTCCAGTGCATCGGTAGCCTCTTCAAGACGGATACCAGCGCAGTCGATAAGACCGATGACAGGCGCTCCTGTCTTTATTGCCAGATCATAAAGCCCGGTGATCTTTTTGGCATGCATTTCGCCGACAGTTCCGTTTAAAACGGAAGCATCCTGGCTGTAAACGTATACCAGATTTCCATCGATAACACCGTAGCCGGTGATCACACCATCGGAAGGTGCTTTTTTTTCAGTCATGTTGAAATCTGTCGCTCTGGCCGTTACACTTTGTCCGATTTCAACAAAACTGTTCGCGTCAAGCAAAGAAGTGATCCTTGTGCTTGCTAAGCTTTGTGTTGCATTACTCATTCTCATTTGCCCTCCATTTTTATAAGAATTTTAAAAGTATAACCTAGTAAATAGCCGAGTATAATTGTACCTTTTTTTAGATTTTTTTTCAATAGGTTTTACCACTTTTGTTAAATTTTTAACCCCGAAATCTTATTATAGAAAAGTCCCGCACATAAATTCAGCCCTTTCGGAAAGAATTCCAAAAGGGCCACGCACCACATAAAAATCAATGAAAAAAGTCGTGAAACACCTGGTCCACGCACCATTGATAAGAAAGTTTTTCTACGTTTTTTTCCGCATATATGGGGTAGACGCATAGTTTCTCATCTTCAAGAAAATATGTGATCTCCCCTATTTTCTGTCCTTTTTTTACAGGGGCGGTTACTGTTTTTTCCATATTTACCTTTGCTGTCACCGCCTCATCCTTTCCCAAAAGGATCTGTCTTTCTTTTTCCTCCTGGGAAACCTTATATTCCCCCTGCAGATAAATTTTCTCTCCAAAAGTGCCTTCCTCCACCCCGTCTTTTACCAGTACCTTTTTTAGGGACGGCTCCTTCCAGAAGGTATAATACTGAAAGTTTTTCTCTCCATATTCCAGGAGTTTTAAGGTATCGCTCCATTTATAGGATTTATTATTCGGCCACCCGCAGCCCAGCAAAGCTATAATAAAGGTTCTCCCATCCCTTTCGCATGCACACACATAACAGTATCCCGCATCTCCGGTAAACCCTGTTTTTCCAGAAAGCACCCCGTCTGTCATATCCAGAAGGGCATTGGCGTTTTGGACTGTAAACTGCCTTGTCTTTTTTATGTCCGAAAATGTATGGCTCCTTGTCTCTGTGATCTTAAGAAAGACCTCATTCTGTATTGCATAACGCATAATCAGGGCAAGATCCCTTGCCGTTGTGTGATGGACACCGCCTTCATCTTCAGCATCCAGACCGTTGGGTGTGATAAAATAGGTATCCCGGCACCCCAGCTCCTTTGCCTTTTCATTCATCATTGCTGCAAAGCCGGATACAGAACCGGCTATATGCTCTGCAACAGCAACTGCCGTATCATTATGGCTTTTCAGCATTAAAGAATACAGAAGATCTTCCATATAATACTGCTCTCCCACCCGCATGCCAAGCTTTACCTCCGGCTGGGCGGCAGCCGTTTCTGAAACCTGTACATAATCATCACCGTCGGAATTTTCCAGAGCAAGTATACAGGTCATGACCTTTGTGGTGCTTGCCATAGGCCGGGGCGTTTCCCCTTCCTTTTCATACAAAACCCGTCCGGAATCCCCATCCATAAGCACCGCTGACAGTGCATACAGATTTCCTGGCGTATCCGGCCCAGAATTTTCCTCTGCTGTATAAAAATAAGCCGCAGCCCTTGCAGAAGATACCTGGGAAAATGCCATAAGAAGGGCTAATACGGTGACAGCCGTTATATGCTTTGTCTTCATACTACACCTCTTTATCTGTTATAAGATAATTCTATGCGTACTTGTCCGTATTATTCCTTCTTATTATTATCCCCTCAGCCGCTGTATGTGAGATCCCATCTGGAAGACAGGGTCTTTTTCTCCTTTGACAAAGCGTACAGTTCCCTCAGATAAACGCCGGAATCTTCCACCCCTTTTTGAAACATGCCCTGCAGATCTCTAAGCAGGTCGGATATCTGTGCAGGCGGTTCCTTTCTCATAAAGTGATCCATCACCTTCAGCCGTCTTCTCTCTCCTGCCAGCCTGGCAAGAGCATCGATCACCATCCGCTTTTTTCCTCCGTCATCATAGACCATAGCATTGGTGACAAATTTCATCATGCGCAAAGAAAAAAATATTTTTCTGGAGGGCATCTGTGGAATCGCCATATGAATGGTACGGGCGTACTCCGGTTTCGGCACGATACAGTCGGAAGGATAGTAAAAATAAGGATTTTTCTTTGTCTGTATCATCAGCGTCCTATCAAATTCCTTTTCCAAAAGAGTATGTGTGATCACACCCTGTTCGTCCAGTTTATTAATATAAGGATGACAGGAAGTATCCAAAAGATAATGACATCCAAAGCCCAAAAGATAGGCAAGGAGCCCCTTGTCATGGGTCCTTCTTACTTTTTCCATCCCCTGTTCAAAAAATGCCCTTGCCTGCGTATTGTGCATCTGCACGCCAAACTGATTTACTTTTGCATCAAACAGATGATAAAACAGGATATCCGGTCCGTGAAGACCGATCCGGTACAGGTTTCCATTTTCCCGTATGACCCCTTTCATCTGCGGAGGCAGTTTTTTATATACTATTTTTCCAAATAAATCATGTGCATATGTGGTCGGCATGTTTTTCTTCCTTTCTTAAACATCCAGGCGAAGCTGGATTTCCTCTTCTGCTTCTGCTTTAAAATCCTCTATCTTTACAGGATCCGGTATGGGAAGGTCTTCAAGCCCCTGTACCCCAAAGGAACGGAGAAATTCCTCCGTAGTGCCGAAAAGTATGGGCTTTCCGGGGGCGTCCAGCCTTCCCAGTTCCTTTACAAGATTATATTCTACCAGCTTATTTACCGCATGGTCGCATTTTACTCCGCGTATCTTTTCAATCTCCGCCTTTGTCACCGGCTGCTTATAGGCTATGATGGACAGGGTTTCCAGCATAACATCTGTAAGCACAGGTTTTTTGGGATGCATGGCAAGACGTATGAGATACTCACAGTATTCCTTTTTTGTACACATTTGATATGAATGTTCCAGTTCTATGATCTGAATCCCTCTGTCCTCTTCCTGATAACGCTTTATCATATCCTGAAGGATTTCTTCCGTTGTATTTTGATCCAGTTCCAGCGCCTCGGCGATCTGGGAGGCTTCTACAGAATCTCCCATGGTAAAAAGTATTGCTTCGATAGCTGCTTCTATTTTTTTCTTATCCACTAAAAAATAACCTCATTCCTGTTATTCGTCTGCAAATTCCGTAAGATTTCTCCAGGTATCCGGGTCAGTGACAACTTCCACCTGGATATCGTCAAAAATATATTCCTGTTCTACATGGATGTGTCCCATTTTCATCAGTTCCAGGATAGACAAAAAGGTAACGATCACCTGTATCCTGGAACTCTGTCCTTCCAAAAGCTTTCGGAAACTAAATTTTTTGTGCGTTTTTGCATAATCCCTCAGTTCCAGCATTTTCTCAGACAGGCTAACCTCTTCCTGCTCTATCTTTCCAAATTTGCTGCGGATTGGGTCGATTTTGTTTTCCTGCCTTCGTATGATGGACTTATAGATCGCGTTCAGTTTTTCCAGTGTAAGATCCTTTAAAAGCTCGCTGGTATCCACCGGTTCTCTGTAGGAAAGCACTTCCCGGGGGATCGTAGGTTTTTTAAAAAATACGCCAGCGGCATCGTCCAGCCGATCCTTTAATTCATAAGACATATACTTATAAGTTTTATATTCTAAAAGTTTTTCCACAAGCTCTGCTCTTGGATCCTCTTCCTCCCCTTCTTCATTGACCTCTTTGGGAAGAAGCATACGGCATTTAATGTCTATCAAAGTCGCCGCCATCACCATAAATTCGCTCATGGTCCCAAGGTCTTCCTTATCCATTCCATGGATGTATTCCATATACTGATCCGTAATCTCCACAATGGGAATATCATAGATATCAATCTTATTTTTCTCAATAAGATGCAGCAAAAGATCCAACGGACCTTCAAACACGTTTAATTTTACAGATATTGCCATATCCTGTCCTCTTTTTGGATTTTCTTTCTGTCCTGCCCTTTATGGGGCTTTCACCGTCACAAACAAAAGCTCTCTGGGATTATGGATGCGGACCGGTATCGTATGCTCTCCCAGTCCGGCGCTTACGATCATATGCCTGCCGTCCCTGTGGAAATCCCCGCAGCAGTAAGGGGGAAGAAAAAGATACTGGGGAGAGGTAAGTCCCATATGCTCTGTAAGACGCAGGACTCCCCCATGAAAATGTCCCGAAAGGATCAGGTCCGCCCCCCAGGAAAAATAGGCATTTCCATATTTGGGATTATGGGCAAGCAATACATGAAAAGCGTCCTCTGACGGCGTTCCCAGCAGTTTTCTTATAAGTTCCGGTTTCAGTTTCGGAGAACGGGGCTTATGATAATAGATAAGGGGCAGCTCCAGCCCGTGAAAACAAAATTTGGTATTTCCCAGTTCTGCCTGCACCTGTTCGTTATGAAGGAAGCGTACCCCGCTGTCCTTTAATCTTTTTTCATACTCCAGATACAGCCCTTTCTTTTCTCCGGAAAACATTTTGGATTCGTGATTTCCCAGTGCGTAATATACTGGATACCGTCCTGCCAGCCCTTTTAAAAGACAGACGGCAGGTTCCATGCTTTCCGGTTTTGTGCGGACCAGCATATCACCCGCTACCAGAACTGCATCCGGCTCCCTCTTTCTTATGGCCTGGATCAGCTCTTTATTTTCTCTTCCATAACAGAACCCATGGAGATCTGCCAGGACAGCAAAGGAAACCTTATGGGAACCAGTCAGTTTTTCTGTCTGTATTTCATAATCTTTTATTCTGAACTTTTTCATGCATTACCTCTGCGTAAGATTTTTTTCTTCCATGCAGGTCTTACTTTCCAAATCCACAGTTAGGGAAAGTACAAACTTTACAATTCAGGCACAGACCGCCCTCTCCGTAGGCGGCAATCTCAGAAGAAAGTACCTCATCATCTGCCATCAGCCGCGGCAGGACCAGATCAAACACCGTCCTTTTTGCGTACATAACACATCCGGGAAGTCCCACGATGGGAATAGATTTTCCGTTTTTCTCATAATAAGCAAGAAGAAGCATAGCTCCCGGAAGAACCGGGGCTCCGTACGTGACTACCCGCGCCCCTGTTTCCTTGATAGCGCCGGGAGTCCGGTCATCCGGATCCACACTCATTCCGCCGCTTACCAAAACCATATCTGCACCTGTCTCTATAAACGAAAGTATATCTTTCGTAATCTGCTCCTTATCATCTCCAGGTATAGACTGTCCTATCACTTTTGTGGGAAACTCAGCAAGTTTTTCATGAAGAACCGGCGTAAAGGTATCCGAAATGATACCTTTTTTGATCTCGCTTCCTGTGGTTACGATACCAACCTTTTTTTTCTTATAAGGAAGAATGGAAAACAGCGGCTCCTCTCCAGCGCACTTTCGTGCCCTGTCCATTTTTTCTTTTTCTATTACAAGGGGAATGATCCTGGTACCGGCTATCTTATCTCCTGTCTTTACAGGAAAATCCCCGTGACGGGAAGCGATCATCATCTCTCCCATGGAATTTACATTTAAAAGACCCTCTCTTTTGATCTTTAAAACCCCGTCGCACTCTGCCACCAGTTCAATTTTTCCCTCTTTCACCTCAGTGCCGTGCATATATTCTCCGGCACAGATTTCATAAAGGATCTGTGCCGCCTCATTTTCATGAAGCATCCCTTCCTGTTTTTCCCACACAAAAAGATGTTCCTTTCCAACGCTTAAGAGGAGAGGGATATCCTCTTCCCTTACGATATGCCCCTTTGAAAACAGGACTCCTTTCTTTTTATCCTTTATGATCTGTGTAATATCATGGCACAAAACATGTCCAACTGCATCTTCTGTCCTGATCTGCTTCATCCTCTGTCCTCCCTTTGTTTAAAATCCGCTCTGTCAGAAAACTTTTCTTTTTTTGCCGGACGAACTGTTCTTTTCCTGTTAAAACTTTATTCTGAACCTGCAGCCTTGCTGTAATAAATTTACAGCGTACAAGGAGCAAAATTTCCAGGACGCTCCCGCGTCCATAATCAAAACACGGATATGACAAAAGCAGCCCCTTGTACGTTTTATCACATGCCACCTATTATACGCCAGCCCCAGGGCGTTTGTCAAAGCAATCCGAGCACAGCTTTCAGGCAGTCTGCATATGTAGCTTTCCTCACAGACTCGGCGTAGAGGATCTCCACCGTTCCAATCTCTTCTCCATCCATAAAATAACTTAATTCCCCAGCCTTTCCCCCCCTTTTTACCGGAGCTGCGGCGTCTTTTGGAAGTTTCAGTTCCTTTTTCACATCAGAGATACTTTTCCCGTCCATGCGAAGATAGCGGAACTCTCCTTTGTATGTTACTTTTGCCTCTTTTTCCACGCCCTTTTTTATTTCAACTGCCGGAAGCTGCGGCGGTTCTTCATCCACATACAGACTGCACTTGGAAAACCCGTAATTAAGCATGGCGGCAGCGTCTTTCAGACGTACTTTATAATCCGGAGCCGTCATAACAACAGAGATTAAGGTGATCCCGTCTCTTTTTGCCACTGCAGACAGGCAAAATTTCGCAAGGCTGGTACTGCCCGTCTTCAAACCTACACATCCATCATAGGAACGGATCAGTTTATTTGTATTGGTCAAGGTAAATGTGCTGCTGCCATCACGGGTGACATGGGTGATATCCTCCATCCATATGGAAGAATATTCTAAAACCTTTGGATATTTTGTGACCAGTTCCCGGCTCATAAGGGCAACGTCATAGGCGGTGGTATAATGGTTCTCGGATTCCGTCAGCCCGCAGCAGTCTTCAAAATGTGTATTTTCCATTCCCAGCCCTTTCGCCCGTTCATTCATCTGCTTCACAAATTCCTGCTCACTGCCGGCGATATGTTCCGCCATGGCGACGCTGGCATCATTTCCCGATGCCACTACAATACATTTGATCATGGTTTCCACATCCTGAGTCTCCCCTTCCTCTAAAAACACCTGGGAGCCGCCCATGGATTTTGCATAGGCGCTTGTGGTCACCATGTCGTCCATCTTAAGGCTTCCGTTTTCTATGGCGTCAAAGATCAAAAGTAAAGTCATGATCTTTGTAATGCTGGCAGGCCGCCGCCGGGTATCTTTATCCTTTTCAAAGATTACAGTACCGGTCTGTGCCTCCATAAGCACACCTGAGGGAGAAGTGATCAAGGTATCGTTCTCCTCTGTCTGTGCAGTTTCCTCCTCATTCTGGGCATACGCAGACACCACAAGAGACAGGGCCAGAATCAGGGAGAGCACTACAGCGCCTATTCGTTTTGTCCATTTTCCCCACATAGAAATCTCCTGTTTTCTATACTCTATTCTATTGTAAAGAATATCCGGAGGATTTATGACAAAAAAAGAAAAGCCATTGCCTTTACACAATGACTTTTTCTTCTGCTTTTTTCTTTTTCCAGTCCCATTTATAAAGAAAACTTGCAAGCAGCACAGTGAAAGGCACGGAAAGGACAATCCCAAAGCTCCCTGACAATCCCTGCATGATCGCAATTCCTATATTATTCGAGTTAATGATCTGACGGTAAGGAAGGTCATAGGCATAGTCCAGGATCAGCATACTTACACTGCTTCCCGCAAAAGCCAGGATCAAGGTATTGCTGTCTGTCCCCATCATATCTCTGCCTACCTGGATCCCTGCTTTCCACAATTCCTTTCTTGTCATTCCCGGATTCTGGTTCAGAATTTCCGCCATTGAACTGCCCACAGACATTGCCACATCCATAACAGCTCCCATACTTGAGATCAAAAGTCCTGAAAACAGCAATTCTCCCACCTGGATCCCATTTGTATTCCAAAGGGTCATCAAAGTTTCTATATCCGAAACATTATATCCGGTAATTCCGGAGGCAAGGCTGAAAAGCTGTGCAGATACGCCTGCGATCAACACTCCTGCCATCGTCCCGCCGATGGCCACCGCCGTCTTTTTGCTGGCGCCGCCGATAAAATACATAGTCACAACCGTAGTGATCATGCATACAAATACAGCCGCCCAGAAGGGAGAGATCCCCCGATATACCAGAGGAATGTATACAAAAATAACACAGAAGAACGTAAATAAAAGTCCCATGCTTCCTTTTATTCCCTGTTTTCCTCCTACCAGGCACAAGGCAAGGATATATAAAGCGGCAAATATGTAGATCACCCATTCTCTGTCCTGGGCGTACACGCTGGCCACTACACTGTCACCCGCCACGCTCTGCATAATGACCACATCCATGCCCACGGTGCATCCAGCGCCGAAGAGATACCCGGCGCTGCTGGTAACTTCCAGGGTTTCCCCTTTATGCTCCCCGGTATTCATCTCCACCAGGACCCGCTGTTCTCCCACACGGCTTCCATCGGCCTGAAGATTATCCTGGAGGATTTCCACCACAGTGGCTTTTTCAAAAGTCTGTCCCTCTCTGGAGACCAGCTCTACTTTATCTGTCTGATTAATGCGCACCGTAAACAATACAAAGAGAACGGCCGCCAAAAAAATCACAAGCCAGCGGGCAGCCTTACCTTTTGTAAACTGCCCGCTGTTTTTATTCATTACTTCTTTCAAAACGATCCACCTTATTCTGCTGCTTCTGTCTCTGCCGCTGCACTGTCTGCTGCTTCATCTGTTGCTTCATTTGCAGCATCGTCTGTCTGTGCGGCATCTTCCCCTTCTTCTGTTGCAGCGGTATCTGTGGTTTCAGTACCTGCTGCCTCATCTGCAGCCTCGGTATCTGCTGCGTCAGTCTCTGCTGCTGAAGCATCGTCTGCCGTTTCCTCAGAAGCGCCCGCTGTTTTCTCGATGGTGAATGTCTCGTCAATCTGTTCTACCTGTCCGTCGTCTGTGATCTGATAGGTATCAATCTGGAAGCTGTCGCTGTCCATTGTGATCACAGAGAAAGAAGGAAGCCAGTTCTGGCTGCGTGCTGCGATATAATCCTGCTGCGTTGCAGTCAGTTCATAATATTTAGATCCACTGGCTGAGTTTGCCGTCATATAAAGGATACCCTGAGGATCTGTAACGGTATTGCCCTCTACATCTTCAATGGTATAGCACATATTGTCTTCTGTGAAAGCATCTTTTGCAGCAGCACCTTCTTCATCTCCCTCTTCCGGATAAAGAGGAATTTCTTCGTCTGTCTCCACATTGTATGCGTGATCCCAGTCATAATCAGTTCCTTCTTCATTCAGACGGAACTCATAGCTGCTGTGTGTCTGTCCGTCTCCGTAAAGAAGTTTGGAACGGCTGTATGTATGGTCATGTCCCTGCAGTACCACATCAATATCTGCCTCGTCGAATACTGGTGTAAGCTGTGTTCTTAAGATCATTCCATCTGTATCTGAGTGATCCAGGCCGGAACCGTAGATATCCTGATGGATCGTTACCACACGCCATGCGGCATCGGGATATGCTGCAATCGCTTCCTCGATCGCCTGTTTATGCTCTGCTACGTTGTAGTTATTTGTGTTCAGTACAATGAACAATCCGTCTCCGTAGGAGTAATAGTAATCTCCGCCGGCTTCTGTAGTTCCATACTCTGTTGCATTGGGATTGTTAAAATGATACATATAATCTGCATTTAAGGAATCATGGTTTCCAATAGTAGTTGCAACCGGAAGGGTTTTCAGTGCATCTGCACTTAAATAAGCGGCATATTCCTCTTCTTTTGGCTGTCCGGTCTTATTTACCTGGTCGCCGGCTGAAATCACAAAGTTCAGATCCGGATTTTCAGCAATTGCCGTATCCAAAGTTCTGTCCCATGCAAATCCGTCATTTAATGCAGCGGTGTTTCCTGCTCCTGACTCAGCGGCAAGTTCGCCTCCATCCTGAGGCTGTCCTGCGGAAGCACCAATCTGCGGATCGCCTACATAAAGAATCTTTACACTGTCCAGATCCTGGGTAGTGTACTCTACTACTTCGCTCTGTTCGCCATTGCGCTCCACTGTATAATAATAGGTAGTAGAAGGCTGGATCCCTGTTACTGTAACATGATTATATTCATAAGCTTTGTCTCCTGTCAAAGAGGTGTCTACATCCCCTATGGTTCCCTCAAAAGATTCCAAAGCTTCCTGATCTGTTCCAAAATGAACGACGGGAGTTCCTTCACTGTCCGTTTTTTCGCTGTACCATGCAAAATTTAATTCTGTCTCATCTTTTCCAGGTGTGATAGAAACCTGTGTGTAATCAGAAGAAAGTGTCTCCCAATTATCTTTATATGCCTGCCAGCTTTCGGCATCTCCTGTCTTACTGCTGTCATTGTAATGTTCTGTCGCTGCGTAAACTGATGGACATGCGCTTGCTACCATCATGAAAGTCAGTACACTTGCGATTATTTTTCTTTTCATATGATCTTACCTCTTCTCATATTAAAAATATTCACATTCTTGTGTTGTCTGCCTTGCATAAATCAGCTTTGGGCCCAAATGCTTCTTCCCTGTAAGACAATAGGAGTATAGCACCGAGAATATCTGATTTCAAGCAGGTTTGCGCACATTTGAACTACATTTAACACAACTTTAAAATAAAGAAGCTTTTACTCAAAAAGCTTTACTTTTCCAAGGCTTCTGTAACAAAAAGCCGACAAAAGCAGTACGCCGCCAGTAAACCCTGCCGTGATCCAAAATGCGTAGGGCAAAAAAATCACGGACAGGATAAAGGGGGCGAGTCCTAAAACCATTCCTCCGATCACAGAAACCATCACAGACATGGAATTTTTCACTGCCTGCTGTTCATGGGTCCAGTCATAGCTTGGAAATTTCACATTGGCGTACATGCCGAAACAGCCGGCAAAAATACTGTATGCCAAAGGCACCGCCATCGTCCAAAGTCCTTCCCAAAAAGAGAGACGAAAACGGATCCAAAAGCAAATCCCGCTGAGCAGTACGCAAGGAATGGCTATGGATAAATGAAGGGCGATTTTTGCCCGGAAAACAGTCATAGGCTCCACCGGAATGGAACACATGATCCAGCGGCTTTTTCCCTCCAGCGATAAGGAAGGTGCGGTGGTGGAAGTCATGCCCCCAAGGAAAGCCAGGATAAGCGGCAGCAATAATTTTATCTGTCCTCCTATGCCAGGAAACCCGAACATCATCTGGATCGTTTGTTCATCCAGGAAAAAGACCGCCACTGCAGCAAGAACCATCAAAAGCAATCCCACCACTGTATTCATAGCATAAATCGTGCAGCTTGTAAGGCGTTTCCATTCTTTTTTATAAAGAGCCATAAATACTGTGGAGGTTTTTCCGCTCCTTACTTTTTTTGCCCGGGAACGTTTAAAAGAGACCACCAGGCAGTTAATGGGCACGTAATACTTTCCAACTATATATAAAAATACCAGCATCGCCAAAAGAGAGAGAAGGGTAAATCCTAAAAATCCCCCAATCCCTCTGCCCTCCAGCGGTGCCGCCGCCCATGCGGATAAAGGATACACTTGTCCTGTAATAGCCGCCATGCCCTGTCCCAGCTCGCCAAGTTCCTCCGGCGAACTGTCTCCAAGACTGAAGCTCACTGCCATTACAGCCACCAAAACACCTATATTCAGCACCAGCGAAAAAAACTGGCGGAAAGGAAGCCTGCTTGTAAGCGTAAGCACCACAGTACCTAAGACCAGTGCTGCTACGGAAGGAAGGACCGGCGTCAGAAGCACCATAAGGATCATACAAAAAATCTCATATCCTCCCGCCTGTAAATAAAAAGAATATACTGCCAGAGAAGGAACACACACAATCACACAGACCAAAATCCCCAAAAGATAAATAAAGGTAAATTTCACTCCCGCCGCCTGCATACTGGTCACAGGAAGGGACATGACTAGGTCAAAGTCTTTCCCACCAAACAAAGCCCCATTGCTCTTTAAAAAAGTAAAGATAAAGATAAAAGCAGAGGCAAGAGTCACTGCCACTCTTGGAACTGCCCCGCCTTCTCCCAGCAAAATATAGCCTTTGGCGATCATCCCGCTGTAAAACATGAGCAGCACACCCAAAAAGGCAAAACAAAGGCCAATTCCTGCTGTCCTCAGTCTTTTTGTGCTGTTGGAATTTCCAAAAAGCATAGCCGGATTGCACACCCGGAGGATCTGTACTTTTAACAGCGTCCAATAATTACCTTTCATGTTCTACCACCTCCAGGAATGCTTCTTCCAGGCTTGAATCCCCTTTTACTTCATCCATGGTCCCGCTTGCGATGATCTTCCCTTCTTTGATGATTGCCACCTTATGGCAAAGCTTTTCCGCCACATCCAGTACGTGAGTGGAAAAGAAGATCCCGCTGCCCTTTGCACACAGCTCTTTCATCATCTCTTTTAAATGAAAGGACGCCTCCGGATCAAGGCCCACAAATGGTTCATCCAGCACAAGGAGTTTAGGCTCATGGAGAAAGGCTCCGATCAAAACGATCTTCTGTTTCATTCCGTGGGAATAATTTCCGATAAGCTCTCCCAAATCCCCCGTCATTCCCAAAAGCTTTGCATATTTTTGAATCCGTTCCTCTTTTCTCTTTGCATCCACCTTAAAGACAGCTCCTATATAGTCAAGATACTGCATGCCGGTAAGGAATTCATAAATATCTGGATTATCCGGAATGTATGCTGTCTGGGCTTTACAGACAACCGGTTCTTTTTTTACGGAATGACCATTGATCAAAATCTCGCCCTCAATAAAATCAAGCACGCCCACTACCGCGCGGATGGTCGTAGTCTTTCCAGCTCCGTTATGTCCGATAAAACCGTAAATTTCCCCCGGCTGCACAGTAATATTTACATCATCCGCGGCTTTCTTTCCATTCCCATATATTTTCCCATAATGTTTGATCTCTAAAACTGCCCCCATATTTGTCTCCTTTCCATCATTTCAGATCTTTACATACCTTTGATTCCTGCTGTTAGGCTTATCCGGAATTGTCATGCGGATAAGATTCATATCCATTGCAGGCCGCAAATAATTTCTGCGGAAACCTTCCTTAGATTTCAGCCCCAGTTTCTCCATAAGTACTTTGCTTGTATAAGGAATATCATACTCCATAACATCCAGCAATTTCTTAATGAATTCTGAAAGCTGCTCCGTATCCTCACTGATCTGAACAGAAATATCATCCAGGATCTTATCAATTTGCGACAACATAAACTCAATAAAAATTGTAGATGCACCGTCTACATGACATTTGGCAATCGCATCATAATATTGGTCTTGAAACTTTTCGATTTGACTCTCAATTGGAATAAATTCAAATACCGGCTTCCACTTGGAAAGGATAGCCGTATGCCACAGCCTTGCCATTCTGCCATTGCCATCAGAAAAGGGATGGATAAAGACAAATTCATAATGAAATACGCTGCTTAAAATAAGAGGATGAACGCTGTTTTGTGCTTCTTTCATCCAATTAAAAAGCTCATCCATTAACTGAGGAACAAATCGGGCAGGCGGTGCCATAAAAATACACTGCTCTCCGTTAAAGACACCTTCCTCATTCCGGCGGAAGTCACCGGATTCTTCTACAACATATTTGGTCATTATACCATGGAATTTTTTCAGATCCTTGATACTGTATGGATTGATCTCGGAAGATTTCTCATAGGCAGCATAGGCATTTTTTACCTCCTGAATTTCCTTTTGTTCACCAAGAACTGCCTTTCCATTGATTACATCTCTAACCTGCCCTAAAGAAAGGGAATTGGCTTCAATCTTCAATGAAGAATGAATAGACTTAATACGATTGTTTCTTCTCAGGTGTGGTTTGGATTCTAAATTACTGGCTGCCGTGATTCGTCCAATCTTTTCTGATATAGAAGACACATATGATAATATTTTGTTGGTTATTGTAAAAGCCGGTTTATAATCTCCCATGACAGCACCTCCATGTACTTACGTATTATCTTCCGTATTTTCTTCCTCTATTATACAGCAAGCCGAAAATTTTTCAACGTTCCTATGAGGTAATTCTCCTCTATTCTATTATTTTGTAAATTGGAAGTGATCAGTGTCGCCCAAGTCACTTTTTTCCTCTAAAAGATCCGCCAGCGTAATGCTGTCAAAGTAAGAATTCGTCATCTCATAAAACCTGGTCCACATAGAAAGTGTCCTGCACTCCTCTCTTCGTTCACAGGGTAATGCTCCATCCTTTAAGCATGCCACAGGAGCAAGCTCTCCTTCTGTCAGGCGCAGGATCTCTCCCACCGTGTACATATTAGGCTCTCTATTTAAACAGTACCCGCCCCCTTTGCCATGGATCCCGTCCACAAGCCCTTTCTTTGAAAAAGCGGGCATAATTCGTTCAATATATTTTAAAGAGATTCCCTGCCTACGGGCAACCTCTTTCATAGGAATGTGCCCCTCGCCTCTATGCAGGGCAAGATCCAGCATCACCCGCAGGGCATATCTTCCTTTTGTGGAAATCATCATTTTCCCCTCCCCACAGACGCTCCTGCCGCGTCGTTCATACAATATAGATTAAGTGTTCTGCAGGCACAGCTTCGTTTGTTTTTCCCCTTTCCGTCAGGAAAGAGCCTTTACAGCGGCAAAGCCTCTCTCAAGATCCTCCAGAATATCCTCAATGTGTTCTGTACCCACAGAGAGACGGATGGTATTTTCTTTAATTCCCTGTTCTTTTAATTCTTCTTCTGTCAACTGCCGGTGGGTGGTAGTAGCCGGATGGATCACCAGGCTTTTTACATCCGCCACATTAGCAAGAAGGGAAAAAATCTTCAGGTTATCTATAAAGGTATGGGCTTCTTTCTCGCCGCCTTTGATCTCAAAGGTAAAAATAGAAGCGCCTCCATTTGGAAAATACTTTTCATACAGCTTATGGTCGGGATGCTCTTTCAGGGAAGGATGGTTCACCCGTTCTACCATAGGATGTCCATTGAGAAATTCCACCACTTTTTTCGTGTTTTCGCTGTGCCGTTCCAGGCGCAGGGATAAGGTTTCTGTACCCTGTAAGAGCAAAAACGCCCCGAAAGGAGAAAGGGTGGCTCCCGTATCCCTTAAGAGGATGGCACGCACATAGGTGACAAAAGCCGCTTCCCCTGCCGCCTCTACAAAAGAGACGCCGTGATAGCTGGGGTTTGGTTTCGCGATAGCAGGATACTTTCCGGAAGCCTTCCAGTCAAACTTTCCGGAATCTACCAGTATCCCGCCTAAAGTGGTGCCATGGCCGCCGATAAATTTCGTGGCAGAATGGATGACCAGATCCGCTCCATGATCGATAGGGCGGATAAGATATGGCGTACCGAAAGTATTGTCCACCACCAGGGGAAGCCCGTGTCTGTGCGCCAGTTCTGCCAAACGGTCCATATCCGGGATATCACTGTTCGGATTGCCAAGGGTCTCAATGTAGATGGCTCTTGTATTTTCCTGGATAGCCGCCTCTACCTCCTCTAAATCATGGATATTCACAAAGGTAGTAGAAATCCCAAAATTAGGCAGTGTATTGGCAAGAAGGTTATAGCTGCCTCCATAAATCGTCTTCTGCGCCACGATATGCCCGTTATTCTGGGCCAGGGCTTCTATGGTATAAGTGATCGCTGCTGCGCCGGAGGCCAGGGCCAGGGCCGCCGCGCCGCCCTCCAAAGCGGCGATGCGCTTCTCCAGCACTTCAAGAGTCGTATTTGTAAGCCTGCTGTATATGTTTCCGGATTCTTCCAGATTAAAACGTGCAGCAGCCTGGGCGCAGTCACGGAATACATAAGAAGTAGTGGCATAAATAGGGACTGCCCTGGCATCTGTAGCCGGATCCGGCGTCTCCTGTCCTGCGTGAAGCTGAAGTGTTTCAAATCTGTAATCTGACATAATGATCTCTTCCTTTCTGCTTGTTTTACCTACCAGTATGGTTTGTAAAATAATACCATCTTCTGCCTACCAAATCAATAGGTAAATAGGATTAAAAAACGGAAGCGTTCTATCCGCTCCCGTTTCCTACAGAAAAATACTATCTGTCTTAAAGACTGTCCCGTCTGCTTCCTTACAGCATGGGGGCAAGAATGCGCATAACACTCTGCACCGCCCGGACTACAATATTCCGGTGTCTGCAAAATTCAATGTCGATTGCTTTACATTGATCCAAAGTATGCATAAAATCCTGTCTCAGCGCTGTAACCGTCTGGTTTTTATACATCCATACTCCATCCTCAAAATGCAGGTACAGGCTTCTGTAATCCAGGTTTATGGTTCCCACCACCCCAATCTCATCGTCGCACACAAAAGATTTCGCGTGAAGGAATCCGGGCTGGTATTCATAAATTTCCACTCCCGCCTGGATCAACTGTTCATAATAGGATTGGGTGAGAAGGAATACCATTTTCTTATCTGGAATTCCCGGGGTCATGATCTTTACGTCTACCCCGCTTTTTGCAGCCAGGCACAAGGCCGTCATCATCTCATTGTCAATGATCAGATACGGTGTACAAATGTAAACATAATGTTTTGCCCGGTTAATGATATTCATGTATACATTTTCTCCCACTACCTCCCCATCCAGCGGAGAATCGCAAAAGGGCTGCACATATCCATCTGAGGCAAAAGGTTCCGGATGATATTTATGAGGCAGGTAATTCTCAAAATCAGGAATCTCCTTAGATCTTGTAACCACGGTCCACATATGCAGAAACATGGCCGTCATATTCCACACAGCCTCGCCTTTCAGCATAACCGCGGTGTCTTTCCAGTGTCCAAAACGCTTTTTCCTGTTAATGTACTCATCCGCCAGGTTAATTCCTCCGGTAAAGCCTGTGTGCCCGTCGATCACACAGATTTTTCTGTGGCTCCGGTTATTTAAGATCACATTCAGGACAGGACGGAAAGGATTAAACACCATGCACTGGATACCCTTGCTGCGCAGGTATTCATAGTACTTATGTGGCAGCGTAGTCAGACAGCCAAAATCGTCATAAATCAGGCGGACATCCACTCCCTCAGCCGCTTTCTTTTCCAGGATATTCAGGATCGTCCTCCACATTACGCCATCGTTGATGATGAAATACTCAATATAAATATAATGCTTTGCTTCTTTCAGCTCCCGGACAAGTACAGGGAACATATCGTCACCCACCTGGAAATATTCTGTGGTGGTGTTCTCATGAAGGGGATAACCAGACTCTTTTCGGATGTATTCCGACTGTACAAAGGCAGACTCGTCTTCCTTTTTCAGCTTTTCTCTCGTATCCGGATCCTCTTCCATGTAGGATGCGGTGCATTCCAGGATTGTCCGGAAACGCTTCTGCATTTCCCTGGCAACTCGGGACTGTCCAAACAAAAAATACAGCACCAGCCCAAACACAGGCACCCCCATGATTAAAAGCGTCCACGCCAGTTTGTATGAGGGATTGATCTTTTTATTGGCAATCCATAATACCACAACAATGCTAAGGATGCTGATTCCAAGGGAAATATATCTGGAATATTCCGCAAGTCTCCACGCCATGATCAAAATCCAGACAAGCTGGATCAAAATTGCAAATACCACGTAAAAAATTCTGTTGAAAAGTAATTTTGCTATTTTTTTCAGAGGCATGATTATCAAATTCATATTTTTCCTTTTTCCTTACTGTGATTTCCTTCTTGGGTTGTAAGATGCGTATGTAATGGTTAAATTTTTATCAAATATACTAGTTAAAAATCCCTGACAGCATGTCAGGGATTTTCACGCACAATTAATTATATTTACGTTTTCTTGCGGCTTCAGATTTTTTCTTACGGCGAACGCTTGGCTTCTCGTAATGCTCTCTCTTGCGGATTTCCTGCTGAATGCCTGCTTTAGCACAGCTTCTCTTAAATCTGCGAAGAGCGCTATCTAAAGTCTCGTTTTCTTTTACGATAACGTTTGAC
>CALIZJ010000070.1 GCA_938028845.1 uncultured Blautia sp. | reverse complement strand
TAATAAGCTCATATAAGTCACCTGTAAGGAGGATACACGATGAAAAAGAAAAAAATATATACAAAACCCTTTCTATTAACCGCCGTTCTGCTTGGCACTACAATGTTTTGCCACCCCATACCAATCCTGGCAGAAAATCTCCCCGACTATAATTATCTACAAACGGAGGAATATCCGACGTATTCCAATGTTCTTGCAGATAGCAGCGCAAACTATCCAGGAAATACAAAATACGCTTTGTACGATATGGACGAAGACGGAATCCGGGAAATGATTATTTCTTACGGCACCAGCCTGGCAGATTGGAAAAATGATGTATACACTTTGTCAGAAGGAAAATATGTATCCATGATCGGAAGCTTTTCCAGTGATTCTCTTTTATATAAAGCTCCCGATGGAAATGGAATCTATGCTGTATCCGGTATTCAGATGGTTCAGAACATAGACCACATCACCAAAAGCGGCGATCAGTTGACAACAGAAAACATAGAGAAAAGAACGCTTTCCGCAGATGAGGAGTACACCTCCTATCCCGACCCTATTCCCCTGGTTTCCCTGCCCGGATCCTATGAAGTAATGGTCACAGCTCCAGATGGCGGTGTAAATATCCGTTCCGGCGCAGGTACAGAATATGAACAAGTTCTTCCTGATATGATCCCAAATTCTGACATTCTCACCATCACCCAGCAAGCCTCTGCTTCAAATGGAAATTCCTGGGGATATACTACTTATAAAGGAGTTTCCGGCTGGGTTGCTTTAACGCAGGTTACTTCTCTTGAGACTACAGGAAGAATTCCTTTTCCATCTATATACAGCGTACAAGTTACAGCTCCTGACGGTGGCGTAAATATGCGCTCCGGCGCAGGCACAGAATATGAACAAGTACTCTCTTCCATGATTCCAAATGATACCGTGCTTTCTATCTCATTGGAAGCTACCGCATCTAACGGAAACACATGGGGATTCACTACATATAACGGAGTTTCCGGCTGGATCGCCTTAACCCAAATTACCAGGGTTGAACCCTCAGAAGAAAGCGCTCCTCTCCCGGTTGCCCGCCATGTAGTCAATTGCAGCGAAAGCATTACCCTGCGCACCAGTCCGGATGTAAACGCTGCTGAAATCTGTCAGATTCCTCTGGGTGCAACCGTACAGACCATCGATGATTCTGGAAACGAATTTCTCACGGTTATGTATCAGGGATTTACTGGCTATTGTCTGAGAGAGTACTTATCAGAACCTATAAATACCCATTAAAAAGGAGGTAGCACTATGAAAAAGAAAACTTTCACAAAAAAACTTTTCACCCTACTTCTTTCATTCACACTTGTATTTCCCACTGTCGCCAGTGTGTCCCCGACAGAAGTACAGGCTGCATCCACTGTCGCCAAAGCGAAGGCCGCATATGCTTCCATTTTAAAAAGACCATTTCCCTGGAGCGATTCCTATATGAATCCCTCTGACCTGCGTTTTGCAGTGATTGATATCAATAATGACAAAGTACCAGAATTATATGTAGGAATAAAAAAGTGGGATTACTCTTACGACTATAAGCTGCTGGGATACGTTGACAACAAGGTAAAATGCCTCTATTCCTTTAGAAGGGGCAGCAAACTGCAAAAGTTCTACCCTTCCAAAGGCACGATCCTTTGTTACGGTGAATATAACAAAGGCCGGAACGAAAAAATATATCTGAAATTCAACGGTAAAAAGCTGACTCCCCAGGTTTCCCAGCTCTATTCCCGTTTAGACGGCACCAGCCGTTATTCCATCCCCGGCGCAAATAATACCTACAAAACCATAAGCAAAGCCAAATACAACAGTATTGTAAAAACGCTTACCGCCGGAACTGCAAAAAATGCACCAAAGCTTTACAATAATATTGCCGCATACCGTACCAAATATCTCGGCACATCTACAACTTCAAGCGGTCTGTTTGAGACAGGCACTTATTACGGATTTACGAACGGAGGATTTTATTTAAAAATAGGAAAAATTTCCGGCAACAAACTGACCTGCTCTATCCGTATGCCTTATATGTCCCGCAATAATATCACAGCAACCGTTGCTTCCGGAAAGAGAACCGCATCGGCAAAATTCACCTGCAGTGAGGGCATCTCCCATAGCCTGGTATTAAAGGTGGATGCAAATGCAATCATCGTCCAGGAAACTTCCTCCTGCACCAGTAAACTGCTGGCTTCTTCCAGCTCTGATAACTACAAAAAACAGATCTCGCATACTTTTTCACTTGACAATTACTTCAGCGGTTGATCTGTTCCCGGGTTTATCCGCCAGCTTCCGACTCCCGCATTTTGGATAATGAACCAACTGCGGGAGTTGGTTCACTCAAAGCTGCTGGTTTGCCCCAGCGGTAAGTATCCGTAGCAGCTATCGTTTCTCTTAAACATTCGCCCTGTATGAGGTCCCATATGCCAATCACAGAATCTATTCAAAAAGCTTTCGAACCTTATATTGATTTTGATTTTTTGTCTCCTCTTTCTCCACCCAGGAAAAAGAAAGACGGCGCTTTTTACTCCACCTACATAACTGAATTAAAAGAAGAATGTACCTGGCTTCCATCTGAGCGCAGAACGATAATCCTAAAAGAACTTTCTTCTGCTCAGCAAAAAATCTACCAGCAATTAAGCACGCTCTGGTGTCCCTATACAGAATCCATTTACGGCGTTATCACAGTGGAAAACCAATATTTTGCCGTCAGCGAGTTTATTCCCAAGCCCACTGGCCTCCCCTATTGCACCGCTGAACTAGCCGAAAAAAGGAACCTTTCCTTGGAACACTACATTAGCCGTTTTGGCTGTCTGACAGAGAGTGATGCATTGATTTTCCTTCTCCAACTTTGCGAAGGACTGGAAAGTCTTTCCCGCCTGGGGCTGATACACGGAGATGTTTCTCCCCAAAATATCCTATTAACAGACAGACCTTCCTATTATCCACAGCCGTATAAAAAAATAAAAGGCCTCCACCAGGATATCATCCTTAAACTCATTGACTTTGACATTACTTCAGAGAAAAAAGATCAAAATCATCTGGTAACTGTAGTTGCAGGAACAAATCCTTATGCAGCTCCGGAAATCCTGGATTATAAAAATCCTACAGACAGAGTAGATATTTATTCTTTAGGATGCATCCTTTCTTTTATGCTTACAGGCAAATCACCCAAACAAATGCCGCAGGAGGAATTCCGGCAAAAGTGCAGTCTCTCCGCTAGGAATATTATAAATAAATGTACTTCTGATTACTATCAAAGGTATAAAAGTATTTCCCAATTAAAGCAGGCGCTGCACGCTGTTTTATTTACCAGTCGTCTTCCCTTTGGCCAAGGATTATGTCATATTCCGGGATATCGTTCTGGAAAGCCATGGAAAATGTGTACCGCAGCTATTGGATACAGCTTTCTTTTTCACCTTTTAATCTTCGTCATCTGTCCGAACGCGGAATTTTGGGCAGCCATACCTACTTTATTACTCTCTTTTCTGCTGACCTTTGATGTCTTTCATCTGGGCTGCCGTTCACATACCTATCAATATTACGCCGATAGGCTGCCGTGGCTTCGTTATGCAGTGAAGTTTATTCTGGGAATCATACTTCCTTTTTTTGTATTAGGTTATTTAATATCATAGGAGCTTTTATGGAAAAAGAATTTCAGGAAATCCTGCTGAAAAAGCAGGAAACAGAGCAATTAAATTTACAGTCGCCAAGTCCGTACAGAAAGGATAAAATTTCGGCTGGATCTTCCGGAAAATATGCGCAAAAAATTTTAAATCAATGCAGACAAAGCCAAGAAAGGGAACGCCTTTGGCACTTTGGCTATACCTTTGCCTTTGTATTTACCATTCTGATCTCTTTACTGACAATTGCTGACATTCTCCGCATTTGGTCTGGGGTCAGCATTTCCCAGATTTCTTCAAAAAATATCCAAACGCCTGTTACTCTTGCAGAAAATGCTATGGATAATGGAGATTATGAAAAGGCTCATATCCTTTTAGATCAATTTCTTACAGAATACCCGGACAGTCCGGCTGCTGTACTTGCCTATTCTAATCTGTATGAATTAGAAGAACAGTACGATCAAGCTGCAGAACTTTTGATTTCTTATATTGATACTTATTACCTGCCTTATAATATTACGGATGGAAATCTTTTTTATCAGGAACTAAAAGAAATTTCCGGACCCTTTTCAGAGGATACGCAAACAGCATACGACAAATGCATTAATGACTGTGCAGAGTCTGCCGCTCTTTTCTCTTCTATTGACCTTTTGATAGAACACAAACAATACCAGACTGCTTTAGAGCTGTGCGATTCCCAAAAAAGAAAAGGCTGTTTTGATTCCCTGCTTTTTGAATACTACCATACCTGCTATATAGAACTTAAGGAATATGAACTGTACGCTGATTATCTGATAGAGCAGGCAACGGAAATCCAAACACATGAAGACTATACTCTTGGTCTTCCCGTAAAATCTGAGGTAATTTCCCGCATAGAAGAAATATATCCTTTCGTTTCTTCTGAAATACAGAACAAAATAGATGCCCTGGACTTATTATAAATTTCTGCAACTGTAAGAGACCGCCTATGAACTACATTTTCAGAGCAGTCTCTTTTCGTTTATATAGACATATTTTAAAGCGGTTTCCTATTTGTCAATGTATGGGATTATTTGTCGAACGAATTCTGTTCCTTTATGGCGATAAATGGTGTACTATATACTTAGTAGTACTACCATATTCTTTACCATAAAAACATTAATATTTAAAAAGTGAGGTGAAAAAAATGTATTTATCACAACTATTTTTATCACAACTGAATGATGTCTATTCTTTAACCTCTGTTCTTAATGCCTTGGCAATATGTGACAAAGAACTTGCCAATCGGCCGGCAGAGGAAAAAATTCCATTCTGCCAGGGAACGGGCTCTCCTGTCTTAAGCTCATTTGGTCATGAGCTCCTGGATCTTTGGGATGTTTATAAAGAATTTGGCTCGTTGGTTGGCAAACAGGCAGAAGAAATCCACATATTAAATCTCATCCAAAAGACAAGAGAAAAGCTTGAAGATATTTCTTCATAGCACCAAAGATTACATCCAATACATAAGGTCCAGCTAATTGACCCTAATTCCGGAATCCGGCCAATTCTGCAAGAAATATCAGCGTGTAATTCCTAATGTATCCTCTATTGGCTGCTTTATCCTTACCACAGTCAGCAGCCAGCAAAAACAGACCTGCTGAAGCATAAGGATTACACGCTGGTTTCTTTGCCACATACCATATTTAAGTATACAAATACCCTTTATGGCTGTCCACGATTTTCTCTCGACAAATCCGTATCTTCTACGAGAAATAAAGACTTTTAACGATATTTTTTACTGTGAAAATACACTCTTATATCAACGGGCATTCACACTATTCACAAACGCAATCCAACAGCCAAAATCCCCTATTCGCTTTCGGTTATTCGGATCCTCTTCCTCATATCCCAATTCTTCTCTCCATTCAGCCTGCTTCCCCTGCATCCTTAAATAGCGTGCAAGCTGGTTAAATTTGACAATTAATGAATTGTGGCAGGAAGTCCGGCTTTCATCCTGGATATTTTTTTCTTCTCTGGTCATCAGCAGCCAATTGCTGCGAAATTCCGCGTACTTTGCAGATGCCTTCGCCAGCTCATCGTAGAGTTCAATTCCATCCGGATCACTTCCTATTTCAGCAAGCATTTCTTCATGGATCCTGCAAAATGCATCTAAATCAAGACTTTTTAATTCTTTTTTATACTCCTCAAAAGATACTGGTTTCATATTTTTATCTCCTCTCTTTTTTATACATCCGCATATCATCCCAACAGGCTTTAAAACACACAGATTCACCTGATTTTTCCTCCCAGGCAGTTGCTATCCTCCTCCAAAATAGTATATACTGTATGTATTTCTACCCGAAACTTTTCATACCCTGCCCCATCGCTTTACAGGGAATGAATCCGGATAAAAATATAGGATTTACCGTAATCATATTGTACCACGAAAATAAACTATATAGAAACTTATTATCCAATCTTGTTTCTAATTAGGCAGAAAAAAAGCAGCGCAGAAAACCAAACAGCGAATGTATGACAGAAAAGGAGTTAGCATCTATGCTTCAGATCAAACAGATATGTAAACAATACCGGACCGGAAATCTGGTTCAGAAGGCATTAGACAACGTAAGTCTGAATCTGAGGGAAAACGAATTCGTTGCCATCCTGGGGCCCAGCGGCTCCGGAAAAACCACACTGTTAAATATTATCGGAGGACTTGACCGCTACGACAGCGGCGATCTGATCATCAATGGAATCTCCACAAAAAAATATAAAGACAGAGACTGGGATTCCTACCGGAACCACACCATAGGCTTTGTCTTTCAGAGCTACAATCTGATCCCTCATCAGACGGTCCTCTCCAATGTAGAGCTTGCCCTTACCATCTCCGGTGTCTCCAGATCCCAAAGGCGGGAACTGGCAAAAAAAGCCCTGGAACAGGTAGGGCTTGGGAACCAGCTTCACAAAAAACCAAACCAGATGTCCGGCGGACAAATGCAGCGGGTCGCTATTGCAAGAGCCTTGGTAAATGACCCGGATATCCTCCTCGCTGACGAACCCACCGGAGCCCTGGACAGCGATACCAGCATCCAGGTCATGGAACTTTTAAAAGAAGTCGCTAAGGAACGTCTCGTAGTAATGGTCACTCATAATCCGGAATTGGCGCAGGCCTATGCCACACGTATCGTAAATCTAAAAGACGGTGTGATCCTGTCTGATTCCAGCCCTTATAAGGTAGATGAAACATCCCTTGAAGTTCCCAAGCATAAAAATATGGGAAAAGCCTCCATGTCATTCCTGACCGCTTTGTCCTTAAGCTTTAATAACCTTCGGACAAAAAAAGCCAGAACTCTTCTGACTTCTTTTGCCGGTTCCATTGGGATCATCGGAATTGCCTTAATCCTGTCTTTGTCCTCAGGGGTCAACACTTATATCCAGTCCGTAGAGGAAGATACCCTTTCCGAATACCCCCTTCAGATCGAGAGTACCGGAATGGACTTCACCTCCATGATGACAGGTACCGGAAATCAAAGCGAAGAAGCAGGCGAAGGAGAGGTAGGCGTCACAGAAATGGTGACCAGTTTCTTCTCCAAAATCAATTCCAATGACTTAAAAAGCCTGAAAACTTATCTGGACAGCAAAGAAAGCGGAATTGACACCTACGCAACGTCTGTGGAATATTCCTATAGCGCCTCTCCCCAGATCTACCGGATCGATGAGGATGAAGTCCGTCAGGTAAACCCGGATCAGTCTTTTTCCTCTATCGGTTTAGGCTCTGACGGCAGCTCTAATAATATGATGTCTATGAGCACCGACGTATTTTATGAAATGCCGGAAGATACCAAGCTTTACGAAGACCAGTACACGCTCCAGGCAGGCCGCTGGCCCGAATCTTATAATGAATGTGTCCTGGTACTTACCTCCAGCGGAACCATCAGCGACTTAATGATGTATACTCTGGGGCTTAGGGATGCAGAAGAACTGGATACCATGGTACAGCAGTTCGCGGAAGAAGAAAACGTGACCGTTCCTACAGATATCCGTCCTTATTCCTATGAGGAGATCCTTGGAACTGAATTTAAGGTGATCAATCCAGCAGACCGCTATGAATACGACGAGGAATATAAGGTATGGATCGATCAGTCTGATAACGAAGCTTACATAAAAGAACTGGCAGAAGATGAAGAAGATCTCACCATCGTAGGTATCGTTCAGCCGGCAGATACAGACAGTATTGCCATGTTAAGCAGCGGAATCGGCTACACCCCCGCTCTTACAAGGCACATCATAGACGCTTCCGCAGACAGTCCCATTGTCAAGGAACAGCTTGCAAACCAAGATATCAATGTTTTTACTGGTCAAAAATTCGGCGAAGAGGAAAGCACCTTTGATATGTCCACTCTGTTCACTGTAGACACAGAAGCCTTAGCAGATGCTTTTCAAGTGGACGAAAGCATGTTTCAGGTGGATCTTTCAGGATTATCTGATCTAAACATCGATCCCTCCTTATTATCCGGTGCTTTTACCCTGGATATGGACTCCTTTTCCCTTTCGGATCTGCTTGATTTTAATGAGCTTCTCCCGGAAGTGACGAAAGAGCTTTCAGAAGAGATCTCCGATATGGAAAAAAATCTGGATCTGACCATCACAGCCCAGGAAATGCAGTCCCTGACACAGGATATGATCATTGGCTTTCAGGAAAGTCTCCAGGGAGATATGGACATTGATTTTATAGATCCTGTGGACAGCTTTGCCGCATATCTCGCCACAGAAGACGCACAGAAACGCCTTGCTTCGGGGGTTCAAAAACTCCTTGAAAACAGCCTGACTGTAGATTTCTCCCAGGAACAGCTCCTGGCTGCAGCTTCAAATCTGCTAGCCAGTTATCAGGAATATGCAGCGGCAAATAACATTACGGAGGACACCCCGCAGACTGTTCTTGCCTACTTAAGTTCTCCCCAGGGACAGCAGGATGTCCGCATCCAGGCAGAGCAGATCCTTAAAGAAAGTGTATCCATCCAGATCACTCCGGAAGAGATCCGGGAATTTATCCTGGACGATCTCCTTGCCGGATACACGGAATATATATCTGCCATTGATACACCCGATTCCACAGTGATAGGAGAAGCTTTTCTGGAATATTTAAAATCCGAAGAGGGACATCAAAGGTTATATAAAAATCTGATAGAGATCATGGACATCCAGGAAGCTTCCAGAGAACTGACAAAACTTTTGCAGACAGCAGGCAGCGAACTGGGCGCTGACATAGAAGAACAGATCCAAACAAATATGACAACCGTCCTTGGCCAGCTTGGCAGCAACGTCACCTCTGCAATGGAACAGGTAGCCGCTCAGGTGGGTACCAGCATG
>CALIZJ010000069.1 GCA_938028845.1 uncultured Blautia sp. | reverse complement strand
CGTGAGCGCCATGATCAGCTATGTTCCGGAGAAAGATGCGAAGGAAAATGAAGAGGCTATGGCAGAAGCTATCACCAAAGTGAAAACCGGGCAGATCACTTACGCAGTCCGGGATACCAGGATCGATGATAAGGAGATCCATGAGGGAGATATTATGGGAATCGGAGATTCCGGAATCCTCGCAGTGGGTCAGGACCGCACTTCTGTTGCAAAAGAGACAGTAGCCGCTATGGTGGATGAGGAATCCGAGATCATCAGCATCTATTACGGCGCGGATATCCAGGAAGAGGAAGCCCAGGCTCTTACAGACGCTGTGGCTGAGGAATATCCGGACTGCGAAGTGGAATTAAATATGGGAGGACAGCCCATATACTATTATGTGATTTCAGTGGAATAAGCCGGATAAAAAGGAAATCTGCCGGCAGATTCATATATAGCCAGAAAAAGACGGAAGGAAAGCTTCCGTCTTTTCTATGGGAAGAAAATGAGGTGACAGCATGAACAGACCATTGAGAGAGATAAAGGGCGTGGGAGAAAAGACAGAGAAGCTTTTTTTAAAGCTCGGCATTTCTGACACCGATGATTTGCTCCATTACTACCCCAGAAATTATGAAGCATACGAAGAGCCGCTGCCTATTTCAGACATTAAAGAAGGCAGTGTGGCTGCCGTTTCAGCGGCTGTTATTTCCGGCATTTATGTAAAACAGGTGAAGAACCTTCAGGTGGTGACAGCCACGGCAGCCGACCAAAGCGGAAAGCTTTCCCTGGTATGGTTTAACGCGCCGTACCTTCGCAGCACTTTAAAAAAGGGAGGATACTTTGTATTTCGGGGGCGTGTGGTAAAAAAACAGGGCAGACTGGAGCTGGAGCACCCGGAGGTATTCACCCTTGCTGCCTACGAAAATATCCTCCACAGTTTGCAGCCTGTCTACGGACTGACGGCGGGGCTTTCTAATAAAACCATCAGCAAGCTGGTAAAAACCGTTTTAAAGGAACAGGCTTTGGAAGCGGAGTTTCTTCCGGAGGAGCTGCGCTGCCGGTATCATCTGGCAGATTATAATTTCTCCATTTCCCAGATCCATTTTCCTGAAAACCGGGAAAAAATGATGCTTGCCAGGAGACGGCTGGTGTTTGACGAATTCTTGCTGTTTATTCTCGCTGTACAGTACCTGAAAGAAAAGACAGAAGAGGCGAAAAACACCTTCCCCATGAAAGAAACCTGGACTACGGAACAGATTATTGAAAATCTTCCTTATGACCTGACCAAAGCGCAGATGAATGTCTGGCATGAGATCGAACGGGATCTTTCCGGGCAGGCGCTTATGTCAAGGCTGATCCAGGGAGATGTGGGAAGCGGCAAAACGATCCTTGCTTTTCTTGCCATGATCATGGCTGCGGAAAACGGTTATCAGGCAGCCCTTATGGTGCCTACGGAGGTGCTTGCAAGACAGCACTACGAAGCTTTTGCCCGGCTGATGGAAGAGCAGGGGCTTTCTTTTCCGGCAGTCCTTCTTACAGGATCTAATACGGCAAAGGAAAAACGGGAGATATATGGGAAGATCGCATCCGGGGAGGCTGCCATCGTCATTGGAACCCATGCGCTGATCCAGGAAAAAGTATCTTATAAAAGCTTAGGCCTGGTGATCACAGATGAACAGCACCGGTTCGGAGTAAAGCAAAGGGAGGCGCTTACCACTATGGGAAATCCGCCGAACGTTTTGGTTATGAGCGCTACGCCGATTCCAAGGACGCTGGCGATCATCCTTTACGGAGATCTGGATATCTCTGTGATCGATGAGCTTCCGGCAAAAAGGCTTCCCATAAAAAACTGTGTGGTAAATACTTCTTACAGGCCAAAAGCCTATTCTTTTATTGAAAAACAGATACGGCAGGGACGGCAGGCATATATCATCTGTCCCATGGTAGAAGAGAGCGAAGGCTTGGATGCAGAAAACGTATTGGATTATACCGCGCGGATAAAGGAGATCTTTCCGGGAGATATTAAGATTGCCTATCTTCATGGAAAAATGAAGGCGAAAGAAAAAAATCAGATAATGGAAAATTTTGCCTCTGGGGAAATTCAGATCCTTGTATCCACTACAGTAGTGGAGGTAGGTGTAAATGTGCCTAACGCCACAGTTATGATGATAGAAAACGCGGAGCGTTTCGGGCTTGCGCAGCTTCATCAGCTCCGGGGCAGGGTAGGCCGGGGAGAGTTCCAGTCTTATTGTATTTTTATGCAGGGTTCCGGCACAGAGGAGACTACAAAACGTCTGGAAATTTTAAATAAATCCAACGATGGATTTTTCATTGCAGGAGAGGACCTTAAGCTTAGAGGACCGGGGGATCTTTTCGGGATACGGCAAAGCGGGCTTATGGAATTTAAAATCGGAGATATCTATAATGACGCAGGTGTTTTAAAAGAAGCCAGCGAAGCGGCGGGAGAAATCCTGGCGCTTGATCGGGATCTTGCCCTTGACCAGCATGGACTCCTGAAAAAGGCGCTTTTAAACTATATGAAAAATGATCTGGAAAATCTTGGTTTATAAAGGGATGAATGGATGGGCAGGAATTGCCAGTACATGAAATAACTTCTAGTGTATTATTTTTTTAAATTCATATACTACCATTGTAACATCCAATAAACAAAACAACCAAGGAGGAAATGAATCATGTCAAACAATTCTTCTAGCAACAGAGCTGTTGTACCTGAAGCAAAAGGCGCATTAGACCGTTTTAAATTTGAAGTAGCAAATGAATTAGGTGTTCCGCTTACAGACGGATACAACGGAAACCTGACTTCCAAACAGAACGGAAGTGTAGGCGGGTATATGGTAAAAAAGATGATTGAAGCTCAGGAAAGACAAATGTCCACAGGCTCTCAGGGCCAGTATTAATTTCCGGTCATAAATCATAGACTTTTACCGCTATGAGAAAATAGAAAAAGCTCAGATGAAGGTGGTTCATCTGGGCTTTTTCTTTTAAGGTACTACAAATTTTACTGCATGGATTTTATAAAGCCAGAAATCCGGTGATATCGCCGTTGATAACATAGTGTGCACCGTTGTCTTCTGGTTTGATGTATACTTTCAAGTCTTTGAGATCAGATTCTTTTTTGCCCATCTCTTCCGTCCAAATTTTCTTCACATTCTCAACCACATCTTTTGCGTATACTTCCTTACCCCAAAACTGCACATATACTTCTGTGTTTGCAGGAGCTGCTTTTTTGGCTGTGGTTCTGGTTGTAGTCTTTTTTGTTGCAGTTTTTGCTGCTGTTTTCTTTGCTACAGATTTTTTTGCAGGCGCTTTTTCTGCTGCTTCTGCAGTTTCTGTTACGGTTTCAGCAGCTACATTCTTCACAGGAGCCTCTTTTACATTAGCTGTCTTTTTCGCAGTGGTGGATTTCGGTTCTGCTTTTTTTGTAGTTGTTCTTGTAGCCATATTTTAGCCTCCTTAAAAGGTGAAAATAATTATTACGGTATATAGGATACTATGATTCTTTATTTTTTGCAAGATTTTATTTTCGTACAATATCAGGTTTTATGCGGTATTTTTCACTTAGAAAGAGATTTTTGGGTGTATTTTGGCGCTTGCAAATGGACAAAGCATGTGGTATCTTATAATAATATGTTTTATTTTTGCATAAGAGATAAAAAACAATTTATTAACAAATTGTAAATTTTGTATATTTTACAATAATTAATTGCACTTCTTTTGGCTATTTGTTATAATGTTCGATGAGAAAAATTATAGATTTAAGGAAATATGTAGCAAAGACACAGCAATGTATAAGAGTGGAGAGGTGGACTATGAATTTAGGGATCATTGCACACAACAGTAAAAAAGTTTTGATCGAGGATTTCTGTATTGCTTATAAAAATATTCTTTCCAAACATGAGGTATATGCTACCGGGACTACAGGCAGAAGGATAGAAGAAGCCACCAGCCTGCATGTACACAAATTCCTTGCAGGCAGTCTCGGCGGCGATAAGCAGTTTATGGAAATGGTGGATCGGGAGGACATGGATCTTGTGATCCTCTTTTATAATCCGGCTATGATCGATCCGAAAGAACCTGATATCATGAGTATTGTAAAAAGATGCGACCAGCATAATATTCCGGTTGCGACAAATATTGCCACTGCGGAGCTTCTTATCCTTGGACTTGCCCGCGGTGATCTGGATTGGAGACTGAATCTGAAATGAGAGTGATCGCAGGGAAGGCCAGGCGTCTTCCGTTAAAGACTTTACCAGGGGTGGAAACACGCCCTACTACAGACCGTATCAAAGAAACACTTTTTAATATTCTGCAGCCGGAGATTCCTGCCTGCCGTTTTCTGGATCTTTTTTCCGGAAGCGGAGGGATCGGCATCGAAGCTTTAAGCCGTGGGGCGGAGTTCGCCGTATTTGTAGATAAAAACCCAAAAGCGTGCACATGTATCAAAGATAATCTTATCTTTACAAAACTTATAAGAGACAGTAAAGTATTATGTATGGACGCGCTCCAGGCCGTCAGGGCGCTGGAGGGCGAGCCGGTCTTCGACTGTATTTTTATGGATCCTCCCTATGGGATGGAACTGGAAAAGCAGGTTCTCGCCGGCCTTATGAAGAGCAGCGTTGCAGATAAAAATACGCTGATCATTGTAGAGGCGGATAAAAAGACAGATTTCTCTTATGCAGAGGCCATGGGCTACGAGCTTGTGCGCTTGAAAGAATATAAGACAAATAAACATATTTTTTTGAAGAAAAAAGAGGACGCGTAAAAAAACGAAAGAGAGAAACGTACATGGTAATAGCTGTATATCCGGGAAGTTTTGACCCGGCAACCTATGGCCATCTGGATATTATCCAGAGGGCGAGTGATTCTTTTGACAAAGTGATCGTTGGAATTTTGCATAATTCTGCAAAATCTCCGTTGTTTTCTGTGGAAGAACGTGTTAATATACTAGAAAAGGCCACGAAAAATATTTCTAATGTGATTGTAAAGCCCTTTGAGGGTTTATCAGTAAATTTCGCCAGGGAAAATCACGCCCAAGTGATTATTCGTGGGCTTCGCGCAGTTACGGATTTTGAGTATGAGCTTCAGATGGCACAGACGAACCGTGTCCTTGCACCGGACGTGGATACTGTTTTTTTAACCACAAGTCTGGAATATGCTTATTTAAGCTCTACGATCATGAAAGAAGTCGCCTATTTTGGCGGAGACTTAAGTAAATTTGCACCGCCGGAAATCATCGAGGCAGTGAAACGTAAACTGTGTGAAGAGAAATAGAGAAAAATAAGGAGAGTGTACTATGAGCAGCAGAATCGAACAGATCATTGAGGAAATCGAAGAGTATGTAGACAGTTGTAAATTTCAGCCTCTTTCTACTACGAAGATCGTTGTAAATAAAGAGGAGATCGAGGAGCTTTTAAGAGAGCTCCGTTTAAAGACTCCCGATGAGATCAAGCGTTATCAGAAAATCATCAGCAATAAAGACGCCATCCTTGAGGATGCCCAGGCAAAGGCAGATAACTTGATCGCAGATGCCCAGGCGAAAGCCCAGGAGCTTGTTACCCAGCATGAGATCATGCAGAAAGCATATGCCCAGGCAAATGAGACCATTAACGCGGCAAATAAGCAGGCTCAGGAAATTCTCGACTCTGCTACACAGGATGCAAACAGCATCCGTTTAAGCGCGATCACATATACAGACGATATGATGGCAAACATCGGTTCCGTATTAAACGAAACATTAGAAGATGCAGGCGGCAAATATAAAGCCTTTATCGATGCCCTGCAGAGCTGCCTGGATGTGGTAAATCATAACCGTCAGGAGCTTGCGCCCCAGACTGCACAGGCTGCGGCAATTTCCGGCTCCTACCAGGAAAGCGATGAGGATGAAGATTCCCTGCTGGATGACTTAGAAGAAAATTAAAATAACCGCGGCCGTTATGGCTGCATTCAGACATTTGGCGCTTAAGTAAGGCAGAAGAGAAAGCTTTTTGTTTAACACACTTTTTGTCTGCGCCAATATACAAAGACCGCCGAAAGAGGTCATGGACATGGACAGAAGGAATCTGGCCCGAAAAGGTATTCCACTAGCCAGAAGACTGGAAAGTCCTGTGGTGAGTTCCAGTATACCCACTGCCCCACAGCGCAGGGCTGGGCCTGCAGTCCAGTAATGACACAGACAGGCGGACAGGATAGAGAACATAAGAATATATCCGCCCAGACGGGTAATCGTTTCAAATCCGTTCATAATGGAGGTATCTATCAGTGCTCCCAAAGAGCTGGAAATGGGTGCCTCTTTTTTTGGAGAAAATTTTTCTGTGGGCATGGTGGTACGATTCTTATATACAAAAAACCGGAAAAACAGCATGCACATAAAATTTGAAAAAAGCAGGACGCCCAGTATATATGCTGTAGGAATCCGGCCTTCCAGACAGATATACGCCAGATAGGTAGTCACGAAGGCTGGACTTGGATTGTTGCAGAATGTCAGCAGATATTCTGCTTCTCTTTTGGAGAGCTTTTCGTATTGATACAGATCAGAGGCAAGTTTAGCCCCCATGGGATATCCGCAGAGCATCCCCAGTAAAAACACATAAGCGCCTGCCGGAGAAAGCCCCAGACAGACTTTCCACACTCGTTTTAATGGAGAAAGGATTTTTTCAATTCCATTAGTATGTACGAGAAAACCGGTTAAAATAAGAAAAGGGAGCAGAGTGGGCAAAAGTGTGTAAAGCCACAGTTTCATTCCCTCCCTGGAAGCCAAAAGGGCTTCCTTGGGATAGCGCAGGAGAAAGTAAAGAAGAAACAGGACTCCTGCCGCAAATAATTTTCGTTTCATATGCGCCCATATCTTTTTTATTAAATATATGGTGCATTTATGAAATACATGACATGATAGGAAAATCGGAGGTGTATTAACGATGGCAGTATTGGAAAATTGCGAGCCAAAGAGAGTATTTCATTATTTTGAGGAGATTACAAAGATCCCCCATGGTTCTGGAAATACAAAGCAGATCAGCGACTACCTTGTTGGCTTTGCCAAAGAGCATGGATTAGAATATGTACAGGATGAGATGAATAACGTAGTGATCTATAAGCCGGCTTCTCAGGGTTATGAAAACGCGCCCACGGTGATCATCCAGGGACATATGGATATGGTGTGCGAAAAGCGTCCGGATGTGGAACACGATTTCACAAAGGATCCTTTAAATATTTCTGTGAAAGACGGTTATATTACAGCGAACGGAACGACCCTTGGAGGAGACGACGGTATTGCGGTAGCATATGGTCTTGCTCTTCTGGAAAGCACAGATATTCCTCATCCGGCTCTGGAAGTGCTGATCACAGTGGATGAAGAAATTGGACTTTTAGGCGCAGTAGGACTGGACTGCAGTGTGTTAAAGGGCAGGAGACTTATTAACCTGGATTCTGAAGCAGAGGGAAGCTTATGGATCAGCTGTGCAGGCGGTCTTTCCGGAATCAGCCATATCCCCGTTCAGAGAAGGGAAGTATCCGGAGAAAAACTGGAAATTAAAATCTGCGGCTTAATGGGCGGACATTCCGGGGCTGAAATCGATAAAAACCGTGCCAATGCAAACATTCTTATGGGTCGTTTCTTATATGGCTTAAAGAAAAAAGTATCCTACGAGCTGTATGCCCTGGAAGGCGGACAGAAGGATAATGCCATTACAAGGGAATCCGTGGCTGGCATTGTCGTAGAGAAAGCAGAAGATGCGGCAGAGGTAAAAGCTTATGCGGCACTTATGGAGAAGAATTTCCGGGAGGAATACACAGGAAGCGATGAGGGAATTACCATCGTCCTTACAGAAAAAGGAAATTCTGCAGAAATGGTCCTTCATCCTACAAGCAGGGAAAAAGTCATCTTTTATCTGATGAACGTTCCATTCGGCGTTCAGAAGATGAGTGGTTCCATCGAGGGACTTGTAGAAACTTCCAATAACATGGGAATTTTAAAATTAACTGAGACAGAGCTTCTGGCAAGCTCCGGCGTGAGAAGTTCTGTAGAGTCTGCCAGAGATGCCATCTCCGATAAAATAGAGTATCTGACAGAATTCCTGGGCGGAGAATACGAGATCCAGGGTGCATATCCTGCGTGGGAATACAGAAAAGATTCTCCTCTCCGCGATAAAATGGTTGCTGTTTACGAAGAAATGTATGGCGAAAAGCCAAATGTTGTAGCAATCCATGCAGGACTGGAGTGCGGTCTTTTCTATAAGAAAATGGACAACCTGGACTGCGTATCTTTAGGACCGAATATGAAAGATATCCATACATCAGAAGAAGTGCTGGACATCGCGTCTACCAAACGTGTCTGGGAATATCTGGTAAAATGTCTGGAAAATCTGAAGGACTGATAAACAGGTAAGAAAGTCTTTGATAAGACCTCTGCCTGTCAAACAGCGAATTAAAAATATGTTTTTTCTGCCACTGGCCGCTACGGCCGGTGGCTGTTTTAATTTCCGGTTCTATCTTTTATCCTCTCTTCATATATTGTATAAGATACCCTGAATTGGAGAAAACGCGTGTATACCATGAAAAAAATCAGAAGGAGACTTTTTATCTTAGGAGGAGGATTCTGCCTGCTGGCAGCAGCCTCTCTTTTCATGCTGCTTTCCCAGCGCAGCAAGGCTTCTGTATTAAAAATGGATACCTGTATGCAGGAGGAATTCCGCATGCAGCAGCTCCAGCCGGAACTATATGAAGAGATCCAAAAGACACAGGGAAAGGAGGGAGACTTTGGAGATATTCTCACCACGACTATGCTTCACGGAAAATTTTTTCCTCAGGAACTTTGGACAGATAACAGCCCTTATGTGAAATATAAAAAAGAGGAATATCTTTTATTAAAGGAATGTTATGAAGCCATCTGGGCGGATCTGGTATATTTTCCTGTTCCAAGCCGGGAGATATCCTTTGAAGACGGATGGCGAAAGCCCAGGGACTACGGCGGGGAGCGCCTTCACGAAGGCACGGATCTTTTCGGAAAAGTGGAAGAAGCAGGTTATTATCCGGTGGTAAGTATGACGGACGGAGTGGTGGAACAAAAAGGATGGCTGCCCCTTGGAGGCTATCGTATCGGGATCCGATCCCCACACGGAGGATATTTTTATTATGCCCATTTATCTGAATATGAGGGGGATATTTCGGCCGGAGACACTGTGACTGCCGGAGATGTGCTGGGATATATGGGAAATACCGGATATGGGCCGGAGGAAACAAAGGGAAAATTTCCGGTTCACTTACATCTTGGAATTTATATTTCCACTCCTTATCAGGAAGAGGTAAGCGTCAATCCATATTGGGTTCTGAAAGCTATGGAGAAAAAAATAAGAAACTATACATATTGAGAAGAAATTTTTCGAGATTTATGTTATAATGAACAACGTATGGAAATGCAAGGAGCGATTGGAATGGAAATACAATTATGGAGAAGCATCTTATGCCCCTATGAGCTGGCTGTAAAAGAGCTGGTAGTAAAATTTAGACATATCATAACGGAACACAGAGAAAATGATCTGTATTCCCCCATCGAACAGGTAGAGGGAAGAGTGAAAAGTGTATCCAGCATACTGGAAAAAATGCAGAGGAAACACATCCCCATGGAACGTATGGAAGAAGAGGTGGAGGATATTGCAGGAATCCGCATTATCTGTCAGTTTGAAGAGGATATTGAGACCGTTGCCTCACTGATCCAGAAGCGGACGGACATGGAAATTAAAAGCGAGAAAAATTATCTGAAACATATTAAGCAGAGCGGGTACCGAAGCTATCACCTTATTATCTATTACACGGTGGAAACGATCCATGGCCCCAAGAAGCTTCAGGCAGAGATACAGATCCGTACCATGGCAATGAATTTCTGGGCAACTATAGAACATTCCCTCCAGTATAAATATAAGGGAGATATGCCTCTTCATGTGACGGAGCGTCTGAGCAAGGCGGCGGACGCTATTATTTCTCTGGATCACGAGATGTCTTCTGTGCGCAGTGAGATCATGGATGCACAGAATTCTTCCCAATTGCAGTCGAATCTGATCAAAGATATCCTGACTAATATTGAAAATCTTTATAAGGTTTCCAATCAGCGTGAGGTCATGAAGATCCAGGATGAATTTTTGCGTGTCTTTAAGACAAAGGATCTGCAGCAGTTAGAGCGGTTCCACAGGCAGCTTGACATCATCTCCGAAGGCTACCACGCCCAGGCTGTTAATCACAACATATAAAACGAGGTCATCAATGCAGGATTTTTTACCAGTTACAAAACAGGAAATGAATGAGAGAGGATGGGAGGAGGCAGATTTTGTCTATGTGACAGGGGACGCCTATGTGGATCATCCTTCTTTTGGGGCGGCGATCATCAGCCGCCTTTTAGAGAGCCGCGGATACCGGGTGGGGATGATTCCCCAGCCGGACTGGCGGAAAAAAGAGAGCATCCAGGTATTTGGGAAACCACGCCTGGGTTTTCTTGTGACTGCGGGAAATATGGATTCTATGGTGAACCATTACACCGTTTCTAAAAAACACCGTTCAAAAGACGCCTATTCCCCCGGAGGGAAGATGGGACTTCGGCCGGATCTTCCGGTGATCGTATACAGCAATCTTATCCGGCAGGTCTATAAAGACACCCCCATCATTTTAGGCGGCATTGAGGCCAGCCTTCGCCGTCTGGGACATTACGATTACTGGAGCGATAAGCTGCGCCGCAGCGTGCTGATAGATTCCGGAGCGGATCTGATCTCCTACGGGATGGGAGAACACTCTGTGATGGAGATCGCAGACGCCCTTTCCAGCGGGATCCCTATAGAAGAACTTACCTACATACCCGGCACGGTATACCGTTGCAGGGATCTGGGGAGAGTTTATGATCCAATCCTTCTTCCTTCTTTTGAAGAGCTGGAAAAAGAGAAAAAAATTTATGCAGAAAGTTTTGGCATCCAGTATAAAAACACAGATCCTTTTACTGCGAAACCTCTTGTGGAGTCTTATGGAAATAAGGGATATGTGGTACAGAATCCTCCTGCTATGCCACTCACCCAGGAAGAGATGGATGAGGTATACGATCTTCCTTATACGGGGAAGAGCCATCCCATGTACGATGAGCAGGGCGGAGTGCCGGCTCTTGAAGAAGTAAAATTCAGTATTACCAGCAACAGGGGATGTTTCGGGGGATGCAGCTTCTGCGCCCTTACCTTCCACCAGGGAAGGATCCTGCAGACGAGAAGTCATGCTTCCATTTTAAAAGAAGGGGAAAAAATGACAAAGAACCCGGCCTTTAAAGGCTATATCCATGATATAGGCGGGCCTACAGCAGATTTTAGGCAGCCCTCCTGTCAAAAGCAGCTTACCAAAGGTGTTTGTATGGACAGGCAGTGTCTTTTTCCCACACCTTGTAAAAATCTGAAAGCTGACCATAAAGATTATGTGGAGCTTCTTAGAAAGCTTCGCAGCCTTCCCGGAGTAAAAAAAGTATTTATCCGTTCCGGGGT
>CALIZJ010000068.1 GCA_938028845.1 uncultured Blautia sp. | reverse complement strand
CCTTTGCATAAAGATTTCCCCAGCGGGCAAAAGCCCGTTTTTCCGAACCTGACAGCCGGATCTTCTGAACGCCTGAGATCAGCGCATAGCTGATGCCGCTTTCTCCGGCCGCCGCCTCCATACTCTTTTTTGTATTCCGCATCTGGATAACAGAAGTACCCACAGAAAAGAGAAAGGTAAGGAGAATAAGCAGCATGGCCGGAAGCGCAAGTGCCGGCGCATAAGCAAAAATCTGTGTGATATAGACCAGCGAAAACACAGCGGTAAGTCCTACGGAAAGAATACCGGAAACCACCTGCTCGCATATAAACTCCATATACTGCATTCTTGAGGCCAGATCACCGGAGCTATATTTCTTAAAAAAATCTGCTGGCAGGGAAAGAATCCTCATCATAGCAGCCGCCTGAACCGAAATCTCCAGCCGTGTATCGATCCTGGCCATCAAAAGCGCCTGTACAGCCTTTAAGAGTATGCCGCTTATGGAAGCGCACACCAGAAATACTGCTATGGCAAGCAAAACCTGGCTGCTGCCGCTGACCAGCACATCTGAAAAGAGCAGATTATTTAACTTAGGCGTCAGCATGCCCACAAGCGCCGCTGCCAGAGCCGTTATCCCGTACAGGATAAATTCCGACAGCGGAAGCGTCCCCGCCACATAGCGGACCAGCTCCTTTGGTCCCAGTTTTTTCAAAGGGAAGGGGCGATAAAAAGCAATCGCCTCCTCCTTAAACAACTCCTGGTTTTTCCGATCTACCCGCTTTCTCTGCCCGGATTTCCAGTCAAAAAAGTAATATCCAAAAACTCTGCCGGGAATCAAGGCCACTGCGCTGCCGTCGTCTTTCCGGATACCCAGCATAGCTCCCGCTGCATCCTTATACCATCCTTTCTCCAGGCGCACGGTCCTGCGCATGATCCCGGAAGGACGGAGCAGGAATTCTAATTGGTCATTTAAGCTCTTTATGTTTTCCGGCACTTCCCGGCTTTTTACCCGATAATAGTTTAAAATTTCATCGATGGCATTTCTGGTGATTTTCCTCTCATCCTCCAGAGTTCTCAACGCTTTTGATCCCATGACGGCTTCCGCCATGTGAAGAAAAGATTCAGAAAACATGTCGTCATCTTTTTTTCTGCGCTGCCGGATCTGTTCATCAAACAATCCCATACTGTCTTTCTTCTCTCCTTTTCCTGCTCTCAATCATTAGAAATCAGTTCTGCATAGACGCCGCCTTTTGCATAAAGCTCCTCATGTGTGCCCCGTTCCACTGCTTTTCCGTTATCCAGCACGATAATCTCATCACAATCCCGGACAGTAGACAGGCGATGAGCAATCACAATGCACGTGATCCCCCGGTCTTTGACCGCCTTTACCACTTCGTATTCCGTCTGGGCATCCAGGGCGGAGGTAGCTTCATCCAAGATGACAATGGTAGGATCCTGGGCCAATACCCGGGCAATCTCCATCCGCTGTCTCTGGCCGCCGGAGAAATCCTTTCCTCCCTCTGTGATCCGGTACTGATAACCGCCGTCCCGCCTCATGATATCTTCATGAAGGCTGGCATCTCTGGCCGCCATGATCATCTCAAAATCCTCGATGGAAGTATCCCACATTTTTATGTTATTCGCGATGGTATCCTCAAAAAGGGTGATATCCTGGTCTACCACCGCAACAGAACTTGTAAAGACACTGCGGTCAATCTGGCTGATGGGCTTTCCGTCAAAAAGGATTTCTCCGCTCCAGGGCTTATAAAGGCCGGAGATTAATTTCGCCAGCGTAGATTTTCCACAGCCGGAAGCCCCTACAAAGGCCACCCGGCTTCCCGGTTTTAGGGAAAGAGAAAAATCCTGGATCAAAGGCTCTTCCAGCCTGGAATATCCGAAGGTCACGCCCCGCATTTCCAGGGCGCCGGAAAGTTTGTTATATTCCTCTCCCTCCTGCATTAAGCCTTCCTCCTCCAAATCCGAAGGATATTCCATCACATCTTCCACCCGCTCCATCTGGGTGCGCATCTCCTGGATCGTCTGTCCTGCCTCGATCAAAGTTGTGGCAGGGCCAGTGAAAGAAGTAAGGAATCCCTGGAAGGCCATAACCATACCCACTGTAAATTCCCCTTTCATTGCCAGCCACACTCCCAGGATCAATACGACAATTCCAGCCAAAGAAGACACGATCTCAGGAATAATTCCCAGGTACTGGTTCAGCTTTGCGTATCGAACATTCTGGGTATTTACCCCGGCCTGATAGCCGGCCCACCTCTCAAAATAACCGTTTTCCGCTCCGCTGGCTTTGATGGTCTCGATCATCTCGATTCCCGCCGCCGTAGCGCCGGAAAGTTTTCCCGCTTCCCTCATCTGTACCCGGGTAATGTTGATCCTTTTTTGGGAAATCACACGGGACAGCAGCATATTGATGATGATAGCCCCAATACCGACCATGGTAAGGGGGACGCTGTAGCGCAGCATAACCACAAGATAAAAGATCATCATAAATGTGTGAATAGCCAGCGGCGCCAAGGTATTTACCAGGTTATTGGCAATGGAGGCATTGGTGTCTTTTCTCCCCTGAATGTCTCCTGCCATCCTCTGAGAAAAAAATTCCATGGGAAGCCGCAGCACTTTCCACATATAATCCGCATTTCCCACAATCGCCATTTTTCCATTGATTTTCATAGAATAAATTGCCCGTACCCACTCTACTGCAAGCTGTAAAATTCCGAATCCGGCCAACATGAAAAAGAACGGCAAAACCCACTCCGGATTCTGCCCGGTCAGCAGGCGGTCCAGAAAAACCCGGGAAAACACCGGTGCCATGATCTCTAACAGGGAGACGATCACTGTAGTCAGCGCCACAAACACCACTGCCGCTTTTGCGCCTCTAAGCCGTTTCCTGGCATACCCCAGCATTGATTTGGGCTTTCCTTCGGGCTTGAAACCTTCTCCCGGCTGAAACAGCAAACAGATACCGGTAAACGCCCGGTCAAACTCTTCCATAGAAACCGTATAATTTCCCTGGGCAGGATCATTTAAATAGGCTTTTCCCCGGCGGAAACCATTCAGCACCACAAAATGATTAAAGTTCCAGTGGACAATACAGGGAAATATCCCTTCTTTTACCAGACTCTCCGGCTCATAGCGGTACCCCTTGGCAATAAGGCCATAGCTTCTGGCTGCCTTAAGGATGTTTTTCGCCTTGGATCCATCTCTGGATACGCCGCAGTCCGCACGCACCTGCTCAAGAGGCACCCACTTCCCATAATAAGCCAGTATCATAGCCAGGCAGGCGGCTCCGCACTCCAAGGCTTCCATTTGCATTACAACAGGTACCTTGGCGCACCCGTTTTTTATCGGTTCTTTTCTTTTTTTCTTCCGTTCCATATATTCTGCTCTCAACCCTCCCTTTCTTTTCTGTTTCATCCAAACGCTCAATCCAACAGAAAAGAGATAGGAGCAATCTGCTCAACCACAATCTTTCCTTCATAAACTCCATCCGGGAGCGAACCGGAAAGCGAGGCCCCATGGAGCATTTCCTGGCTGTCCAGACCTAGTATCAGGAGCGCATCCTGATCCAAAACCGTGCCGGCAGCCGCAGGGCTGTCAGAAATGGTACCAATCTTTAAATCTGTCTCATTGACGGAAACTGTCATGCCCTCTGAAATATAAGCAGCATCCTCCTCCCTAATCCAGCAGACTGCCGTCCCGTCTTTTCCGATGACCACTGCATCCCGCACCGTTTCAAGGCGTCCAAATACACTCCAGACAAAAACGCCTGCCAGGAGAATAATTACTGCCCCAAGGATCATCCAGATACCAGGACTAGAAACTTTCATATAAGCGTCAAGCTGTTCCGGCGAAGATACTCTGTCCAGACTTTTTTGGCGGAATAGTGGCTTTTTCATAGCCTCATCCCCCTTTCATCTAATATCAAATACTAATTCTATAATAATTTAAAAATGAAAAAATGAACATACTAAAATTTAATTTTCATCTGAAAATAATCCAAATTTCTGAAGATAATCCTATCTCAAAATAAGAACAGCACGGAATCTAAAAATAATCCAAATTGCAGTGAAGATTCTATTAATGGTTTGGGGAAATTTTGTGCTAAGATAACCACAACAAAGAAAAAGAAAATCCAAAACATTTAAATAACTTCTCGGAATCTCAATGAATAAGATTCCAACCGAAAATTGACAACTGAATATCGTGCAGGAAAAGAAATTTACGAGAAATGGACATAAACATTGGACATAGCGGGTACTATGCCTTGAAAAATCTTATGGAGTCGTTTAAGATATCATTGTTAGGCGGTGAATCCTAATAATGATTCGTGAAATGCCTCGACGGATGGCATTTCCCAGGCATCAAGATGTTGGAGCATCATGATGCCGTAGAGGCGGCAGTACCACATCTTCGTAGAGCGGTGCCTGCCGTCTTCTAATTTATAGTCCTCTTTCTCACGCTTATTCGAGCGTTCCACGGAAGTCCTTCTGTCATATTCCTTTTCCCATGCTTTAGAGTCCCTTGGCGGTATGTTAAATAACCTTGGATTGTCATCGGTAAAGATATGTACGGTCCTTCCGTATTTGGCTGGTGAACAGGGATGTTCACAAAAGCAGCCACGTTTTCGGTTTGCTTTTGGGCATCGGTATTTCGCCCGATGCTTGGCTGCCTCATATCCATCTTTATGCATACGTAAGCCCATCCTACAGATTGGGACACCGTCCTCATCAATAGTGAAATCGTCCTTATAAGTGAAATGTCCGGTATGTCCGGGATTGAGGTCGATAAAGGGCGTGATGTTTTCCCGTCTGCAGTATTCATAGACAGCATAAGCGTCATGGGCGGAATCCAGAAGGAGTTTTTCAATATGGAAGTCCGGGAGGTATGCTTTCATGGTGAAAAAAGAGTGCAGAAAAGAAAGCATATCATGCCGGGAAGCTCTTTCCAAAAGCGGAAATACAGGGAGATCACTGTAGGAATCGGAGGCCACATATATGTAGAGGTGGTAACCGAAAAAATAGCATTCCCGATGAGAGTCCCATCCCCAGTTGCAGTCCGGCTGAGAGTAATGGCGTTTGCAGCTGCAGGAAGGACAGCCGTTTTTCTTACAATCACAGATCCGTTTTTTCCGCTGCTGCGCAGCAGTCCGGACAGGGGTGCCGTCACCGGCAAGAGCCAGATGGTCTGGATGGATCAATCCTTTCTGGATCGAACGATCCAGGAACTGCTGTTGATAAAGCCGAAAGATGAGAAAAAAGGATTCTCCGGTTTTAATGGCCAGTGTTCCAGTAAAGGAAGAAGTTTGGATGCGATACTGGAAGAATTGCAGGGAGTCTTATCCCCCTTCTTTTTCCCCTTGGGCGGTTTCATTTTAGGGAAACGGTCTTTCGGGGAAAGATTGTCGGAGCCGCCTTGCCAGATGCGGGAAAAGAAATCATAAAAAGTCCCGACACCGGGAGTATCCCCGAAAGGGAAACCGCTGAGGATGGCATAAAGAGGGGTTTCCCTGAGCATGCGGCACCAGACCGTGATGGAAGTTACTTTCAGTTTCAAAGCAAGCAGATAGGAGCGAAGCATGCAGGAAGGAAGACGGGGCTCAGGGCCAAAAACAGAGTAACATTCCTGCATAATGGAATCAGTCAGGGAGAGATCCAGATACCAGAACTGCACGATATAATCCCAGGTGCTTTTTGGAAGTGCAAAGGGATCAGGATAAAATTTCAGAAAATCGGATACGAAAGTATCCTGATAGGCGGCATGACCGCCAGGATTACAAGGTAACAAAGAAATCGCCTCCAGTCGATTGAAATAAAATATAATCAATCGGCTTCGCCGCAAATTTTGAGCGATTTGTCAAGCGTTTTTTGAAAAAAAGTGGGTGATTTTTTAAGATAGGGGTCGGAAAGCCTTATAAAATCAGGGCTGAAGATTCCTTGACATTATAGTAATGTTCAAAAAAAGCTCTCTGTGCAATGCACAGGAGCTTTTTATATGTAGATCTCTATTTATTTGTGCTGTCTGCATCAATTACAGACTGAATCTGCTTCATAAGGGCA
>CALIZJ010000067.1 GCA_938028845.1 uncultured Blautia sp. | reverse complement strand
TCCCTACTCTTTGCTGCTGCCCTCCGGACATTTGCGTCGGATAATGGTTCATTCTCTTTCCAAGTCCTACGTTTTGGAGCATCTGGCTGGCACGCTGCTCTCTCTCCTTTTTGCCATATCCCAGAAACATCATAGGCAAAGCCACATTTTCCAGTGCCGTCAGTCCTGGCAGCAGATTGTATGCCTGAAAGATAAATCCAATATGTTTTCTTCTGAATTCTACCATTTTCTTTTCGTTCAATTTTGTTATATCTGTTTTTCCAATGATCACCGAACCGGAGGTAGGCTTTTCCATTCCTGCAATCTGATTAAGGAACGTACTTTTTCCGGAACCGGAAGTTCCGAAAATACAGCATATCTCTCCTTTGGCTATATCTGTACTAATACTGTTTAAAGCCACTACCTTTTCATCTGAAAGGGTGTATACTTTCCGGAGTTTTCGGATCTGTATTATTTTCGGCTTCGTCACAGGATCGATCATATTTGCTTTATAGGAATCTTTCATTTCGTTTCTCCTTGTTCTGTTTGCTGCTACGCTCTCAGTGTAGCAGGCAAGCCGCTGTTTCTTCCCCGTAAACCTGCCACAAATTTGCAACAAAATTGCAACAGTCTCTTTTCAGAAATGTCTTAAACAAAAAAAGAAGCCCCTTGCAGGACTTCTCCTAAACCTTTCTGAATTTTCTACAGGCACACCTCAAAGACTGTTTTTCCATCTGCCGAGGAAACAGAAATATTACCTCCATGGAGCTTTACATATTCTAAAGAAAGAGCCATTCCAATGCCATTCTGCCCTCCCGTGCCTTTATAAAAGCGTTCAAATAAATGGGCAGCATCTTCCCTTGAAATAGGAGTACCATCATTAGAAAACATGATCTTTATATGAGAGGGCAGCTTTCCACAGTCTGCCTGAATAGAGATTGTACTTTTGGCATAACGGATACTGTTTGTTAAAATATTGGAAAAAACAGAAAACAGCATCTCTTCATCACAGAGATACATCATAGGTATCGGAAGATACAGGGAAATTTCTATCTGCTTTTTCCTTGCCTGTGCTGCGATCACTTGTATGGCATCGTATAAAATTTCCCTTACATCGTTTTCTGCCATATGGGGTTTCGCAATTCCACTGTCTAATTTACTAAATTCCAGGATATCATTGATCAACCCTGTCATGCGTTCGATTTCCTTATCTATGACCGCACATGCCCTTTCCTGGGGAACGATTCCATCCCGCCATCCGTCCGCGTATCCCCGGATTCCCATAAGCGGTGTTTTCAATTCGTGGGACGCATTTGAAAAAAATTCCTTCATGCTTTTATCCTTGTTATCTAAGATCCGGATAGTATACCGGCTCGCAGCATAAAGAAGAACAGAAAGCACGCAGACAACGCCGATGAGGATATAAGTAGCTGTGCGCACTGTACTTGTTGTAAAGCTGACGTCTGTATAAAACAGCGCCTCGCCGTCCCCTTCTTCATACATCCCTCCATTTTCCAAAACAACATAATATATTTCTATATCCTGCTTGCGAAAATGCTGTACCTCTTTTAAAGGTATCTCCTTTTTCTGCTGCAGATAATGATCTAATAATTCCCGTTCGGCGTCCAGAAGGTATTCTTCACCCGCGGCATCCGTATTAACACAATAGACTTCCGGAGCATTATTTGGTCTTTTTTTCTCAGGCTGCTGAATAAATTCTGTGAGGACATCGGTAGCTTTTCTCCTGATATGTGTCATTTCTACGATATAAAATAGGGAAGCGATCACAATACCCGAAAAAATAGCAAATGCAATGATCCGATACAATACACGTCTGTTCAAAGACCCTTTCCTATTTTTTTCTCTGCTCATGCACTACCTCTTTCTTCGTCAGCTTGAAACCATAGCCCCATACTGTCTGCACATAAACGTCTGCTCCGGCAGCAGTAAGCTTTTTCCGCAGTCTCCGGTTTGTCTCGTCTGCTACCCGGCTTTCTATGTCAAAGTTTATATTCCAGACCGTGTCCAGTATCTCATTTTTACTGACCGCCTCTTCAAAATGCTGCATCATAAATTCCAAAAATTTCATTTCCGTAGGTGTCAGATACAGTTCTGTCTGTTTAACTGTAAAAATACGCTTCTTTGCCGAATATTTTAAATTTCCGCATTGAAGATCCCGGTCACTTGATCTTTCACCGGACATTTTTTCATATTCAACGCGGCGAAGCAATGCCTTGATTTTTGCAGATAGGATCAAAGGTTTAAAGGGCTTGGCTATGTAATCGTCGCTTCCAAGAGACAGACCGCTGTAATAATCGCTGTCGCTGTCTTTTGCAGTCAGCATGATCACAGGAACTTTGGAAATGGACCGCAGGGCAGTCAAAATTCCAATTCCGTCTGTCCCCGGCATCATAATGTCCAGGATTACCAGATCACAGGGAGACTCCTTAAATTTCTCCAGCAGCAAGTCTCCGGTTTCAAAAGCATGGACAGCATACCCTTCATTTACCAAAAAGGTAGAAACAATATCCCGAATCTCTTTTTCATCATCTGCATAGTATATTTTCGCCACAGGGATCACTCCTTATCTTCCTTCATCTGTTACATACGGATGTTTTTCTTGAACCATGTATCCGCTCTGCCGGAAACTTATCCAGTGTGCTTCTTCCCGTAAAAAGATGTGCCGGCGGATCCACTTTTATTGTATAAATCAAATCGGTTACCTTCATTTCATTTTTCCTTCTCTTCTTCTGAACACTGCAGCATAAAATCCCTGTTTATTTCCGGCACAATTTCACACAGACCTCACAGTG
>CALIZJ010000066.1 GCA_938028845.1 uncultured Blautia sp. | reverse complement strand
TTCTTGAAGCTGGAAAAGAAGTGAGAACAGGAGCGAAAGCAGGGTCAAAAACAGCGATGTGCATATGCTGATTCGCAGCTGTGTATTCCATTATGAGTTTGAGCTGATCCACCCCTTTGCGGATGGAAACGGCCGTGTAGGCCGCCTGTGGCATACGCTATTACTTTCCAAATGGAACCCTGCCTTCGCATGGTTGCCAGAGGAATCGATGATTCATGCCCGCCAGCCGGAATACTATGCGGCAATCAACGCATCTAACGATGCCGGAGAGTCTACGGAATTCATTGAGTTCATGCTCTCAGCCATCAAAGCATCACTCATTGATGCTATCTACACGAGTGATGAAATGAGCGATGGAGCGATGAATAAGGCAGCAATGCGCTGGCGGCAGATTGAGAAGTTCCTGGAAACGCACGAGTTTATTATGAATGCAGATGTGCGAATACTTTGTAATGTTTCTGCCGCTACAGCAAACCGCATCCTGGTAGGATTAGCAGTAGAAGGAAAACTTTTTAAATGCCGTGAAAATGGGCATTGGGTATATAAAGTACAATTATAGCAACGCATTGCGCGGATAAATTCTACAGAGAAAGAGGAGACAATTATGTTTGCAGCAATGGCAGATCATTTCATACGGCAAATAAAAATCGCCAGATATTTTTATGTCTCTCAATATAAGCAAATCGATAGGGTTAGTAAAAAGAATATAAAGAGGAATCAGTTTGGCGCAATAGTGGATATGTATCTACGTAGCCTTTCCTCTGGAGATATGTCCTTTTTCGAAACAGAAAGCGGAAAAAAACTTTTGAAATATATTGAGTCTGTCGTTAAAGTAGAAGAAGTAGAAACACCTAATAGGCACTATTATAATGTCGCTATAAATAGAAAACGAGTAGACTCTGAAAAGAACGAGCTTAACATTGAAAAAGCGGCTATTGAATATGAAAAAGCGCGGCAGATGGTCGATATACATAACAACAATGCGTTAATCTCACTACTTATTCGTTTCGAAAGCTTTTTGACTGACTATTTCGAGTGGCTTGTTAAGAAATATCCTAATAAATATTTGAACGAAAAAAGCATTAGGTATTCTGAACTGATTAAATTTGACCTTGAAAACCTAAAAAAAGAACTGTCTGTAGAAGCTGCTAACGGCATCATGAGCCAGCCTTTAGATGAATGGCTAAAAGTTATCAAAAGCCATAAATTCGATCTGTCAACACTCTCGGAGTACCTTAATCAATTTACAGAAATATATTATAGACGTAACCTAATTGTCCATAACAATGGGAAAGTCAATCGTCAGTATCTTGCAGGGATTAAAAAGGATGAGGCTGAGCATCCTCTTGGAGAAAAATTAGTTACTGATAGGCAATACGTTTTGGACGCTTTTAATGTTTCTATGGTCATTGTTTACGGGCTTTTATACGCATCATTAAAAGGCAACAAAGATGATGGACCGGAATACTTAGATTTTCTATTCAGTTCTGGTTTCGACCACATGATGGAAAACAATTGGCTTGTAAGTTCTTATATTTTTGAATTGTTGATTAATGATGATACTCAAGATGAAATCAACAGTACGTTATCTCAAATCAACTATTGGATTTCTTACAAAAACATGGGCCGGTTTAAGGATGTAAAGGAAGCAATTGAAGCCAAAGATTTTTCTGCAATGAATATCTCGATTCGGATGGCAAAGGAAATGCTTTTAGAAAACTACGAAGTAGCAATCCCGTTATTAGATGAGGCTTTATTAACTGGAATGACTCCCAATATGGTTGAGACGTGGCCTCTGTTTATACAGTTTAGAAAAACAAAGCGCTACGAAGAGTTTCGGCGCAAATATGCTAAAGAGTTGGAGCATCAGATTATTAATCCAGAAGACTTAAACGAATCTATGGATTCGAATAAAGCTGATGAATTACATGAATTAAGACATGCTCTTGGAGAGAACGCAGAAGGAACTGAAGAAAACTCAACCGATGTGTCAAAAACAAAAGTCACTTAAATCATGATGAATGGCCGCTTACCTTAATTTTCTCGCCACTTATAATAATGGTGGCGCTACTCCTAATATACCAGAAGCCCGGAATCCCTTGATTTTCAAGGCTTTCCGGGCTCCACTTACATTAAACGCCGCGCGATACATAGCTGCGGCTGATACCGTAATGGGCCGCCACCTGCCGCTGTGTCTGGGGCAAATGGCCGTCCAGGCCGTAGCGCCGCCGCAGGACATCTGCCTCCCGAGGGGTCAGCTCCCGGGCCAGCAGCTGATGCAGCAGACGGCGGTCCTCCTTGCTTTGCAGTTCCTCCAGCATGGTGTCCTCTTCTCCCACCACATCGCCCAAATACAATGCGTCACCCTCCGGCCCCGTGTCCAGCGCCTCGTTCAGCGACACCTCCCCCTGCAATTTTTTCTGTCCCCGGAAGTACATTAGTATCTCATTTTCTATACAACGAGCGGCGTAGGTGGCCAGCTTGATCCCCTTGTCAGGGCGGAAGGTATTGACCGCCTTGATAAGCCCGATCGTTCCGATGGAGATCAGGTCCTCCTGGTCAGTGGACTGCGTGTAATACTTCTTGATGATGTGGGCCACCAGGCGCAGATTGTGCTCCACCAGTATATTCCGGGCCTCCAGATCCCCTGCGGCACAGCGCTCCAGACACTCCCTCTCCCGGGCGGCGGACAGGGGCTTGGGGAAGGACCCGGCGGTACCGGTCAGGTGCAGGGACAAAAACAGGCTGTTGCACAGCAGCAACAGTGCAGCAGACAGCATACGCATCGCTCCTTTCACAACACCCTATGCCCTATGGGAATGTCCCTATACAAAAAGAACACGGACGGCAGCGTCGTCCGTGTTACAGTTCCTCCTCCGGAAGGACCTCACCCTCCTCGCCATTGCCGAAGGCAATGGCCGTCCTGCCGTATTTTTGGCGGATAGCGTCCACGGCCTCCTCCAGCTGCTCCTGCCGCTGACCGCAGGCCTGAGCGGTACTGTCCAGCAGATCCAACTGTTGGAAAGTGCTGCACGTCTCGGTGACGTACAGCGCCGTTACGGTCATGGAGCGAAGGCGGGCAGGCGGCTTCCACAGCTGCCGGGCCAGGTCCGCAGCCGCACGGTAAATATCCCGGACCAGATGGGTAGGCGCGTCCAAGCGGGTCTGGCGGCTGAATGAGATCGGAAGAGCGTCGTGTAGGGCAAG
>CALIZJ010000065.1 GCA_938028845.1 uncultured Blautia sp. | reverse complement strand
CGACGCTCTTCCGATCTAGAAGCTGTACGGTGATACCGTTAGAGCTTAACCGATTTTTTTCCTGGCTGAAATTTTCACTTCGGCGGAGCAGGGCGTTTACCCTGGATAAAAAGACGGCAAGTTTAAAGGGTTTTGTAATGTAATCGTCGCCGCCCATATCCAGCCCCATGATAATATCGGTTTCCTCGTCAGCGGCTGTAAGGAAAATGATGGGAACGGTGGATGTCTCGCGGATTTTTTTACAAAGGTCATAGCCGGAGCCGTCAGGCAGGGAGATATCCAGAATGACCAGATCATAATTTTTCCTGGACCAGGATTTTTCTGCCTCTGAGACAGTACGGGCAATATCGGTTTCGTAACCTTGTTTTTTCAGGGCAAAAGATATTCCGTTAATTAAGCTTAAGTCATCCTCCACAAAGAGAATACGTTTCATGATAGTCCACCGTCCTTTCGTTTTTCGCTGCTCTTTATAAGGCTCGTTCAGGCAGGGGGTGTCCTGCCTTTTTTCTTTAAAGCAGTGTTGTTCAGATCTTGTACCTCCGATTCCTCTATTATAGGTTACTTTTTGTCGGTATGCCAGTAAAAAGTTTTCCAAAAAGCCAGTGGGAAAAAGGCGCCGCTGCAAACATGTTCCAGAAAAACGCCATTGGGAAGTTCTTAAGGAAAGTTCCCACCCAGATAGCCGGAAGCTGGTAAAGGGGCTGGCCTGCTAAAATTACATTAAACAGGATAGAAGCAACCAGGCTCATAGTCGGACACATAACGGCAACGGTGCCTGCCTGACGGAGAAGCTGACATAAGTAGGGATTGTCCTTTTTGGGGTTCCAGTGTTTTTCAGCGAATGCCTGACCGAAACGGTTTCCCCAAAGGTTAGAGAAGATAAAGACAAATACGCCCATATATAAAGCTTCTTTAAGAGCTTCCCAGAAAACAAGATTGGTCATATTGCTGAAGCCTCCGGAGGTAAGATTTATCCCTTCTTTGATTGCGATGTTGTAGACCTCCATACCGTAGGCCATGGCGTAGGACATGATGATCCCGAAAATGATTCCTTGTGTTTTGTTCTTTGGCATAGTATGTACCTCCATTTACATTTGATTTTAAAATCGCACCGCGAGAAGCTTTTTTCAGAGACAAAATTTTTTATGAGGCAGGAAAGGATAAGACATTTCTTTGCCTAAATAAAAAAAGCGCATGTCCTTTCCCATTAATATGGGAAAAGATCACACGCTTTGCATCCCTTTAATTAAGCTACACGGCAATTTTATTTTTATCACAAATTGATTTTTCATGCAAGGATTTTTTTAGAGAAATAGGATATGATTTTTTTACATAAGAATTAGCACTCACCTATTGACACTGCTAACAATGCGTGCTATTATAGTACACGTAGAACAAATGAATGACAGAAAATTTCATATACCATACCGAAGGTATTGGCGGTGTATTTGAGATTTTTTAATAATGGAAAGGGGAAAAAGAATTATGTTAATGCCTAGTATTTTTGGAGAAAGTTTATTTGATGATCTTATGGATTTTTCATTTCCCAGAACCAGCAGACCGGTTCATAGAGAAACTGAGCAGAATGTAATGCGTACCGATATAAGAGAGACCGAGCAGGGATATGAACTGGACATTGAGCTTCCAGGGTTTAAGAAAGAGGATGTTAAGGCACAGTTAAAAGACGGATATCTTACCATTTTAGCAACGAAAAATGCAAAAGATGAAGAGAAGGACGGAAATGGGAAATATATCCGCAGAGAACGTTTTTCCGGCTCTGTGAGCAGAAGTTTTTATGTGGGAAAGAATCTTACAGAAGAAGACATTCGTGCCAAATTTGAGAATGGAATTTTAAGACTGTCCTTGCCAAAGGAAGATAACCGCAAGCCAGAACAGGAGAAATACATTAAGATCGAAGGATAACGGACTCTATTAAAACAAAGTAAATCAGGAAGATCCCTCTATTCCAGCAAGAACGCTGCAGTAGAGGGATCCGCAGTTTATCAGGAAATTAAGACATATTAAAAAAGAGGTGAAAAAATGCTGTATATTCCATACTATAATGTGCTTCCCTTACCAGATGTTTCCTGCTATTTTCAGGTAGAGTATTTAAACAGCCTTTCAGACAAACCGGTCAATACCGGTGAGAAAGTGCTTTTCCTGATGCTGAAGCATCAGAAAGACGCCGGAGGAATAAAAGCGGAAGATATTTATCCGGTTGCTACCAGAGGCGTGGTGGAAAGCATAGATGGGGAATGGGCTTTGATACATACGACAGGCCGTGTAAATTTGGATTCCATTTCCATAGAAGAAAATACGTTCCATATGGAGATGCGTTCCCGCCAGGATATTGAGGACATGGACCCGGAAGAGTTAAAAGAACATTTCCAAAAGATGCGCACAGCCCTTTTAGAGGCATCAAGCAGCGATCAGGGAGTTATGGGAGCGAGAAATTATATCATGCGTTGGAAAAATATAAATGAGCTGGTATCTTTTACCTCCGCAATGCTTCAGATATCAAACGAAGAAAAATACGCCATCCTGGAAGAAGATTCCGTTGCAAAAAGAACAGAGCTTATGGAAAAAGCTTTCTATGAGTCCTTGGAATTATATAAAGTAAACAACGAGGCAAAGACGGCCCAGAAGGAATCCAACGAACAGTTATACCGTGAACAGGCGATCCGTAAACAAATGAATTTCCTGCAAAAGGAACTGGATAAACTTCATCCCGAGAATATGACGGACATTCAGAAGTTCCAGCAGAAAATCGATGAATCCGGCATGAACGAAGCGGCAAAAGCAGAAGCACAGAAAGTGCTCAACCGCATGAGCCAGGAAGGTCAGGACAGCCATGAATACGGAATGCTTTATGATTATCTGGACTTTGTGACAAGCCTGAAATGGAAAAAAGAAGAACCTGCACAGATTCATCTGGCAGATGCGAGAAAGGTGCTTGACGCAGAGCATTTCGGCCTGAAAAAGACAAAGGACCGTATCATACAGCAGCTTGCGGTCATGGCGTTAAATAAAAAACAGGCGGGTTCCATCCTTCTTTTAGTAGGCCCCCCTGGAACAGGAAAAACAAGCATTGGACAGAGCATTGCCAAAGCGCTGGATCGTAAATATGTCCGCATCAGCCTGGGCGGTATCCGGGACGAAGCAGAGATCCGGGGGCATAGAAGAACCTATATCGGCGCTATGCCTGGGCGTATCATGGACGGCATGAAGCGGAGCGGATCTACGAATCCTGTGATGGTTTTAGACGAAGTGGATAAGCTGGTACGGGATTACGGAGGAGACCCTTCCAGCGCACTTTTGGAGGTGCTGGACCCGGAACAGAACGGCACTTTTACAGACCATTACATGAATGTACCATATGATCTTTCAGACGTGCTGTTTATCTGCACGGCCAATACTACAGATACCATTCCAGAGCCGCTGCTGAACCGAATGGAAGTAATCTCCTTTAACGGATATTCCGCATCGGAAAAATTCCAGATTGCCAGACGGCACCTGATCCCTAAGGCAATGGAAAAAGCCGGGATACAGGAAGAGGAGCTTCACATCACAGACGAGGCACTTCGATTAGTGATCTCAGATTATACCATGGAAGCCGGGGTGCGCAGGCTGAAAAACCGTCTGGATACCCTGTGCAGGGTAGCGGCTGTAAAGATTGTAAATAAAGAGGAAGAAAGCGTAACAGTAGATGAAAAGAATCTGCGCAGCTTTCTGGAGACAGCGCCTATCCGGCACGACCGCATTTTAGAGGAAAAAAATCCGGGGATTGTTACCGGATTGGCATGGACGCAGGCAGGAGGAGACATCCTGTTTATTGAGACTATGTTTACTAAAGGAAGTGGAAAGACCATTGTTACCGGACAGCTTGGGGACGTAATGAAGGAGTCTGTCCAGATCGCAGTGAGCCTTGTAAAAGCAATGTTCCCGGACAAAGTGGAATTGTTTGAGAAGAATGATCTGCATATCCATGTGCCCGCGGGAGCAGTTCCCAAAGACGGCCCTTCCGCCGGCATCACTTTGACTACAGCGCTTGCTTCCTTAGTTACAGATACTGCGGTAGAACCGGAGTTTGCAATGACTGGGGAGGTCTCTTTAAGAGGCGTGGTCATGCCCATCGGAGGTCTGCCTGAGAAGCTGATGGCAGCCCAGCGTGCGGGCGTAAAAACTGTGTTTATTCCCGAAGAAAACGAGGATGATCTGGCGGACGTAGCGGAAGAAGTCCGCAATACCCTTGCGATTATTCCTGTGCATCATGTAACAGATGTGTTAAAGCATGTGGGCATATTAAAAGATAAAAAAGCCGCTGCATAAAAATATACGAAATAAAAAGACAGCCCCCTTTGTCACAGCAGTTTCCTGCCGGAACAGAGGGGGCTTATCAGTCGTCTTGCCTCTGTAAGCCGCAGCCGTTTCTGGCACTGCAAAGGGCCCATCCCTACTGCGCTTTTAAATTTTTGATGAAAAAGAGAGACGCTCATGTTTTTCTGTTCTGCCAGCTCCTCTACTGTAAAGTTTCGGAAATGGGAGCCTGTTTTGCAGAAAATAAAATCAGGCAGAACAGGAGGGAAAGTGTGGATTTCGTGCGTGGTTAAAAAAGAAGCGTGAAATGTAACTGTTGACATTACAATATTAGTGTGATATTTTGTTTTAGAAGATGTAATAAAAGACATTACAATGAAATGCAGATAAGATATTTTATTATGGATTATGTATATTTCAGCAGAAGTTATTGGAACAGGAGGGTAAAAATGAACCAGGAAGAGAGAAGAATCTA
>CALIZJ010000064.1 GCA_938028845.1 uncultured Blautia sp. | reverse complement strand
GATATCAAAGTCCACATATTCACCATGACGGTATCCTACTACACGGCAGCTTTTTCCCTGTACAAGAAGGTCTACTGCCATAGCGCCCATCATAGAAGCATACACTCTGTCTTTACAGGTAGGGCTTCCACCGCGCTGCATATGTCCCAGAATAGTAGCACGGGTCTCAATGCCTGTAGCAGCCTCAATTCTCTTTGCCATAGCCTCAGAATGACCGATGCCCTCTGCATTGATGATAATATGATGCTTCTTTCCTAATTTACGGTTTTCTATGATATTATTGATGATCTTCTGCTCGTCATAATCGTATTTTTCCGGAATCAGAACGTCCTCTGCGCCGTTGGCAATACCGCACCACAGAGCAAGATAACCTGCATTTCGTCCCATAACCTCGATGATACTGCATCTTTCATGGGAAGTAGAAGTATCCCTTACCTTGTCAATGGCTTCCATAGCTGTATTTACTGCGGTATCAAAACCGATGGTATATTCTGTACAGGCAATGTCCAGATCGATGGTTCCAGGAACGCCGATGGTATTGATTCCTAAGTTCGCAAGCTTCTGTGCTCCTGCAAAGGAACCGTCACCTCCGATAACAACAAGCCCGTCGATGCCATGCTTACGGCATACTTCCGCGCCTCTCTGCTGTCCTTCAGGAGTACGGAATTCCGCACATCTGGCTGTATACAAAATCGTACCGCCGCGCTCGATCGTATCTGAAACGTCTCTGGCAGTCATATCGATGATCTCTTCGTTTAATAATCCATTATATCCTTTATATATACCCTTAACATGCAGGCCGCTGCTTAAACCTCTTCTGACTACGGCGCGAATAGCGGCGTTCATACCAGGCGCATCTCCGCCACTGGTCAATACACCGATGGTTTTAATCTTCTTTTCTGCCATATTCTTTTCCTCCATCTTATGAATCAAACTCTTTCTACACATATTCGGATATAGTGTAAAGCATTTTTAGAAGTTTTTCAATACTCTTTCCACAACTTTAACATTGGAATCCCCATATTTTTTCCTCATCTGCGCCATCCAGGAATCCTGCATCTGCACGTGATAAGCAGCGGGAAGTTTTTTCATAGCCTTAACATCTTTTAAATATACCACTACCGTGTCTTTCCCCGGCGACCTGCGGATATCTTCCAAAAGTTCCTCTTCTTCTGCCGCATATTCCTCCCTGTTTTTGAACTGTATCCAAAGTTCTCTGGGTATTTCTTCAAAAGAACGCGCCTTCTCAAAGATCAGTTTGCTCGCCTTGTCATCCTCAGCGGAAACCCTTCCCTGGATAAATATCTTAGACTCTTCTTCCAGGTTCACCTGATTTTTTTCATAATCCTTGGGAAATACCACGATCTCCACTGTTCCCACCAGATCTTCCACAGTAAGAAACGCCATGATTTTATTATTCTTTGTATATTTAATGGTTTTATCCGTAATCATGCCGCCAATTATCACCTTTTGGCCGTCCAGGACTTTGGGAAGCCCGGTTTCTTCATCCGGCTGAAAGTCTGTAGTCTTCGCGGAGATCATTTTTTCCATCATATCGCTGAAACGTTCCAGAGGATGGCCGCTTAAATAGATGCCAAGAACTTCCTTTTCAAAGGCAAGAAGCATCTCTTTATCGTATTCCTCCACATCCGGCATACGCAGTTCAAAATCTTTTTTCTCTTCCTCGCCTACGAAATCGAACAGGCTCATCTGCCCTGCCAGGCTGTGCTTTTTCTCCTGGTTCACACTGTCTACAATCTGAGCGTAGACCATCATTTTCTGCTTCCGGTTTCCATCCAGACAATCCAGTGCTCCCGCTTTGATAAAGTTTTCGATCACCCTTTTGTTCAGTGTATCGCCCATTCTCTCAATAAAATCCTTGAGAGAACGGAACGCTCCTCCTGCTTCTCTTTCCTTTACAATTTCCTCAATAACCGGCCTGCCTATGCTTTTTATAGCGGAAAGGCCGTAGCGGATGGAACCTCCATCCACGGAAAATCCGTAATCGCCGCAGTTAATATCCGGAGGAAGGATCTTAATGTTCATCTGACGGCAGACAAGGATATACTCCGCTACTTTACTTGGCATTTCTATAACGGATGTCATAAGCGCCGCCATAAATTCTACCGGATAATAATATTTTAAATATGCGGTCTGATAGGAAACTACCGCATACGCCGCCGCATGGGATTTATTAAATGCGTACTTGGCGAAATCTATCATATCGTCGTAAATTTTATTTGCCGTTTTCTCCGGGATTCCATTGGCAATACAGCCCGGAACGCCTTCTTCTGGATTTCCATATACAAAGTTCTGGCGTTCCTTCTCCATGACGGAAGCTTTCTTTTTGGACATGGCACGGCGCACCAGGTCGCTTCTGCCCAGAGTATAGCCTGCCAGGCTGCGCACGATCTGCATAACCTGCTCCTGGTATACAATACAGCCATAGGTAGGCGCAAGGATGGGCTCAAGCTGGGGACAATCATACCGGATGGTATCCGGACGGTTCTTCCCCCGGATGTACTGAGGTATAAAGTCCATAGGGCCCGGACGATACAGAGAAATTCCCGCGATCACATCCTCCAGGCTCTGGGGCTTCAGTTCCTTCATAAAGTTTTTCATTCCCGCGCTTTCCAGCTGGAACACCCCTTCGGAATGGCCTGATCCCAAAGAGTTTAAAACCTTTTTGTCGTCAAAATCTATCTTATCAATATCTATGTCTTTTCCGGTGTCTTTTTTAATCAGCTTTACTGCATTCTGGATTACAGTCAAGGTACGAAGTCCCAGGAAATCCATCTTTAAAAGTCCCAGCTCTTCC
>CALIZJ010000063.1 GCA_938028845.1 uncultured Blautia sp. | reverse complement strand
GTATACTGATTGATTTCCCATTGTGCTTTAACCGTTATATTCTCCGCCGGCATGATAAGAGGAAGGGTAATGTCTAAAAACGCCCGAAAAGAGCCTGCTCCAAGATCTCTGGCCGCTTCCTCCAAAGACGGGTCCATTCCCACAAGTCTTGCCTTTACCTCCATCAGGATGTACGGCACACAGAAAACGGTATGCCCCAAAAGCAGGGTCAACATTCCAAAAGGCAGACCCAGCAAAGAGAAAAAGGCCATAAAAACCATACCTAAAATGATTTCCGGTATCATCAAAGGAAGGATAGAAATGTACTCCATCGCGCCTTTCGTCTTCCAATGGATGCGGGATAAGCCCACTGCCCCCAGCGTTCCGATCACCGCTGACAAAAGGCAGCTTAAAACCGCAAGGATCAGGCTGTTTCCCAAAGCCTCCATCATGGCACTGTCTGCAAAGAGACTTTCATACCATTTCATGGAAAAGCCGGTAAAGGCAACCGGAAGCTTGGACTCATTAAAAGAAAACACCACCACTACCCCAATGGGCAGATACATGAGGAAAAATATGATGCCCAGGTAAATCCTGGAAAGTTTAGAACTTTTTTTCATCCGATCCCCTCCAATTCTTTTACATTTGTAATCTTTCGATAGAGCATGATCATCAGTGTGGTAAGGATCATCAGCACCACTGCCAGCGCTGCTGCAAAGGGCCAGTCTCCCACCCTTGTCATCTGCTCTTGTATCAGGCTTCCCACTAAAACGATCTTATTTCCTCCCAGGATGTCCGCAATAAAGAAAAGCCCCATGGAAGGAATAAAGGTTAAAATGATCCCGGACAAAAGCCCCGGAAGGGTCAGCTTAAAAGACACAGTCCAAAAAGCCTGCACCCTGGAAGCCCCCAGATCCCTTGCCGCCTCTACCAGAGACCAGTCCAGCTTTTCTGCGCTGGAGTATACGGACAGGATCATAAAAGGCAGGAGCACATAAACCATGCCTACCACAATCGCAGGATAGCTGTACAGGATCTTTAACGGTTCCTTGATGATTCCCAGCTTCTGCAGGATAAAATTCAAAAGGCCTTTATTCTGCAAAATGATGATCCATCCGTAAAGGCGGATCAGGGAATTTACCCAAAATGGGAGCATCAACAGCAGCATTGCTCTTTTCTTTTTCTTTTCCGGCAGCATCGCCATAAAGTATCCAAAGGGATATCCAACGATGCAGATTATCAGCGTACTGGTAATGGCAAGCTGGAAAGACTGGACAAAGGTATTAAAATATACCGGTTCCAGGATCTTTTTATAATTTTCCAGGCTGAACACCCAGTCCACTCCATGTCCGGCACTGGGCTCAGCAAAAGAGAGCGCCACCGTATAGATCAAAGGTCCTGCCACGAAAAGCAGGGTGAAAAAGTAAAGGGGCAGGATCATCCACACAGAACTGTTTTTTCTTTTATTCATTTCCCGCCTCCCTGTCCACAAGGACTGCATCCTCTGCATTAAACCGGTAACAAACCTTTTGTCCTACCTGTACGTTTGCGTCAATGCCGTAGCGGCTGGCAACAACCTCTTTTCCGTCTGCCAGCTTCAATACCATTCTTAGCTGCCCCGCAGAAAAGCTTTTTTCTGTGACCACTGCCTCCATTCCGCAGCCGCAGTTTTCGTCCAGCTGGATATTCTCGCTTCTCACAGCCACAGTCACACGCTCTCCCGGCTTTAAGATTTCTCCATTTGCCTCTGCAAGGGCCTTTCCGCCGCCCATCAGGAGCAGCACCTGAGATCCTGCCATGCGTTCTACGGTACCTTCTAAGATATTGGCATTTCCTACAAAGGTAGCCACGTAACTGGTTTTCGGACGATTGTATATTTCATCCGGCGTGCCGATCTGCTCAAAGGTACCCTTATTCATTACTGCAATGCGGTCAGACATATTGATGGCTTCTTCTTGGTCATGGGTAATATAGATAAAGGTAAGCCCCAGTTTTTTCTGAAGCCGTTTCAGCTCTGTCTGCATGGCCCTGCGCAGCTGAAGATCCAGCGCCCCCAAAGGCTCGTCCAGCAAAAGTACCTTAGGATTATTTACAAGCGCCCTTGCAATAGCCACACGCTGGCGCTGGCCTCCGGAAAGCTCCGATGGTTTTCTCTTTTCATATCCTGGAAGCTGCACCAGTTCCAGCATCTTAGTCACTCTGGTTTTAATCTCGCTTTTTGGAATCTTTTTTAATTTCAGTCCATAGCCGATATTATCCGCCACATTCATATGGGGAAAAAGAGCGTAATTCTGAAAAACTGTGTTTACGTCCCGTTTATCCGGAGGAAGCTGCGTCACATCCGTTCCCTCCAGAAATACCTGCCCCGCATCTGGCTGCTCTAAGCCCGCAATAATTCGTAAAGTCGTGGTCTTACCGCACCCGGAAGCTCCCAGCAGCGTAATGAATTCTCCCTTTTCAATGGCCAGGCTGATTCCCTGAAGGACCTCTGTTTCTTTGGAAAAGCTCTTTCTTATATTTTTTAACTCTAAACAAATTTCTGCCATTTTCTGCTCCTAATCATATATGAAACTGTTCGTTGATATATTCCACGTAACTGTCCCGGTTAAATACCGGACGATAAGAATCAATGATCTTTTCTGCCTCTTTTCCCTGCTCCTTTAATAGCTTATATACGCTTAAAGCCAGCATTTTTGCAGGAAGGATATAGGCAGTCTCCTCGTCTGTCACTTTAAAATCCGCGCCGTGCAAAGAGCCTTCTGTCCCGCCGAAAGTAAAATTCAGCACCGGAAACAGATGGGTCAGGTCACCCACATCTGTACAGGCATCGTTAAAATCCCAGACTTCTGCCTTTCTTCCTGTAACCTGCAGATCTTGTGCGGCCTCTATGAGAACCTGGTCAGCGGGTCTGTACCGCACCGGCATATATCCCTGGAGGATCTCTCTTTTGATCTTTCCGCCAAAGGCATACGCGGCTCCGTCATAAGCCCGCTCTATCATTTTTCTCACATTCTGGATCTGCTGAAGGTCTGCAGCCCTCACCTTTGTCTCCACGATGGCTTCCTCGGGAACGCTGTTGATCACGTCCCCGGCTTTACGGATCACATTGTGAAGCCGGACATGGTCCTTTTCCCGGAAGGTTTCCCGCATCAGCCCCATCATCTGTATGGCGCTGGTGGCAATACTTAAAGCATTCACGCCGTCCCAGGGATTAATGGCTGCATGGGCGGCTTTTCCGCGGATATTCACTACCTCGGCTGCAAATCCGTTGCTTGCCGCATTCCCCAGGTAGAGTTTTTCTTTGCAGGGAATCATGTGTACATGGGTAGTCATTATAATGTCTGCATGATCCAGCTCCCCTTTTCGGATGAGCTCGCTTTTTCCTGAGGCAGGAAAACCGATATTCTGCTTCTTTATTTCTCTGCGTTTTTCCGCATTTACATACTCCTCTGCCGGCACTGCAAAAAAGGTGACGCTTCCATCAAGAGAAGCGCGCACCTCTTTCTCACAAAGAGCCATGGCAGCCCCAGCCATAGCAGCAAGCTGTGCATGATGGCCGCAGGCATGAGCCGCCCCGGTCTTTTGATCCGCCAGGGGATGAGACCAGCAGACGATCCCGTCCAATTCCCCCATCACCGTTATATTCGGACCTTTTTTTCCTTCCAACTCTCCCCGCACTCCCGTCCGGGCAAGTCCGGTTCTCACCTTCAGCCCCAGATCTTCAAAGACTTTTGCCACGCGTCCAGCCGTTCTTTCTTCCTCGAAGCCCAGCTCCGGGTGTTTTTCTATGTCCCTGGCAAAGGAAATGATCTCCTCTCTCTGCCTGTCTATAATCTTTAAAATCCGCTTTTCTATGTCATCCATCTAATCCACCCTCTTTACTCAGAAGCTGTTTAACCTGTCTTTCTGTTCCCGCAGCAGCCTATGCGGCACAGACAACGGAGGCCGCAGGCCCCTTAATTGCCCTAAAATCTGCCAGCGGAAAGCAAGATATATTTTATATCTTAACATATAATGGCATTTTTGCAACCACTTAAAAACCATTTTAGATAATTTTGGTACAAATTAAGCTTTTTGAAAACATAAGAAAATCTTTTTTTATGCAAAAAAATGCTTGCTTTTTTCACAAAATACGTTATAATAATCTTTGTGTCCAACACAAGCTGAAATAGCTCAGTCGGTAGAGCACTTCACTCGTAATGAAGGGGTCGTGAGTTCGAGTCTCATTTTCAGCTTTACGGCAAAAGACCGGAAACCTGGTAATTTCCATGGTTTCCGGTCTTTTTGGTTTCCAACTCAGCCGATAAAGGCATAAAACTGTCAAAGTTCTGCCTTTTTAGCTCTTAGCTTTTTGGAGGGGGTTCTTTTTTTCTTTTCCCCAGTCGTTTTTGTTTCCGGCTCTTTTTCCGGTGTACAGGAGAATACCGCCACTCCCAGAGACGGCAGTTTTACTTTAATGGAATAAGGTCTTTCATCGTATTCCTCTTTTTTAGCGGTTTTCATTCTGGGATTCGTTACCCCGTCGCCGTCGTATTTTTTGCTGTCACTGTTAAAAATTTCCTTATATTTTCCGTAAAACGGTACTCCAATCTGGTAGTCTTCATAAGGAACCGCCGCAAAATTACATACCACAAGCAAGGTTTCTTCCGGTTTATGGGTTTTTCTAAGAAAAGTAACTATATTCTCTTCATATTTCATAAGCTGCACCCATTCAAATCCCTCATAGTCATCGTCCATTTCATAGAGAGCCGGCTGTTCTTTATACATGGTATTTAGATCTTTAAGACATTCCTGCACACCTGTTTCCGTCTCCTTGGAAGGCGCGGACATTTTACAGCCCGGATGCAGGGTGAGATATGCATATGCCTCTCTTACCTGGGCAGCCTTTTGTTTTTCATCACCGGGAAGTTTTTCTAAAAATACAGGATAATTTCCTACATCCCTTTTTCCAAGGGTAAGCACATAATGTTCACAGTAAGCATACAGCATAGACAAGGTAAGCTGGTCATGGTAATTCTTCCGCTCAATAGGATCTTTGGACAGATAAGACAAAAAGTCGCTGGTCCACCCTCCGCTCCATTTATAATCAAACCCTAAATGATCGTTTTCCACACTGTCTGTCAGTTCCGGCCAAAGGCCATCTTCCTGGGCGATCAGAAGCACTCCCGGATAACGCTTTTTCACCATAGAATTTAAATGCTTTAAAAACTCTACTGCAGAGAGATTTTCATTGGTTCCGTATAGATTCGGCTGCCATTCTCCCGGTTTCCTTCCATAATCCAGATAAAGCATACTGTCTACATCATCCATACGGAAGCCGTCCACATGGTACACTTCTATCCAATAAAACGCATTGGCAATGAGAAAATCTTTCACCATAGGGCTTCCATAATTATACAGCAATGTTCCCCATACCGGATGCACCGCATAGGCCGGGTCTGCAACCTCGTAAAGAGGCGTTCCGTCAAAAGCCTCCAAACCGCTTTCATGTCTTGGGAACTGTGCCGGCGTCCAATCCAGGATCACACCGATTCCTTCCTGGTGCAAAGCATCCACCAGCTTCTGGAAATCCTGGGGCATTCCATATCTTCTGGTAGGCGCATAATAGAAGGAGGTAGAATATTCTTCATTCAAATATTCCATAACCGGATGCAGCTCTACATGAGTGTAGCCAAGCTTCTTTGCAAACGCAGTCAGCTCTTCCCCATTCTCCCACTCTGTGAGACTTGTCTCAAAAATAGATATGGGCTGTTTTTTGCCTTTGTTTTTATCCCTGTCCCTGATCCATTCCTGATCTGTCCAGGCAAAGGCCCCTACATCCGCCACCACAGAGCCGTCAGCCGGAGGGATCTCTGCACAGGCAGCATAAGGATCCGCTTTATATCGAAGCTCGCCGTTTTTCAGCTTTATTTCATATTTATAGACGTCGCCTGCCTTTACCCCGGGTACAAAAAGCTCATAAATCCCGGATTTAGGCATACGGTGCATCATATTACGTCTTCCGTCCCAGTCATTAAACTCTCCCACTACACTAACGCGCATGGCGTTCGGCGCCCAAACTGCAAAGCTTGTCCCCTCCACCCCATTTACCGTGAGCACATGGGCTCCCAGCTTTTGATAAGCCTGGTAATAAACGCCTGCACAAAATGCATCCTCTTCTTCCTGGGTGATCTGGCCTGGAAAAGCATAGGAGTCGTAAAAAGTTTCCTTGCTTTCTCCTCTTGTCACCTGAAAACGGTATTTGGGTATTCTTCTTCCAGGAATCAGCACTGCATAATACCCGGATTCATCTTCCAGTTCCATAGGATATTTTTTTCTTCCTGCAAGGACCTCTGCCTGTGAAGCCTCCGGAAAATATCCCTGTATCAAAATCCCATCCGGCGTCAGCCTTGGAGCCATTACATCCTTGGGAGACGGCTCTTCACCGTATACGATTCCTTCAATCCTTGGCCAATCCATATACTTATAAATATTCTCGTCCATAAGCTCCTCCAATACTATTCTTAAAATACTTGGAAAATATAAATTCCTTTACCTTTGCTTCTTTTATTTTATCATTTTTTTCTGCAAAAATAAAGGAAATTGTTTGACAAAGCTTCTCTTCTGCGATAAATTGAATATAGGTTGTTATATGTCACACCCGAACCACGCACTTGCCGCGTGGTTACGGACCAGTAGGAATCAATAGGCAATTTAGCTTCGTAAATTGGACCTTTCATGCCAAATTGCCTTGTTGCTGATCACCGTGTGACTGTAACTATAGGTTACTGTTTACGCCAAGGGTGAACTGTAGCGAAATCTAATATAACCGTGTAAGTACACAGTCAAAGGAGGATCTTCACAATGGAGAACAGATTATTCGATGTGACGGCTCTGGGGGAGCTTTTGATCGACTTTACAGAAAACGGAACCAGCGGCCAGGGAAATCCGCTGATGGAAGCGAATCCCGGCGGTGCTCCATGCAACGTTCTCGCTATGCTTGGCAAACTTGGAAAAAAGACCGCCTTTATCGGTAAGGTGGGAAAAGATATGTTTGGCAATCAGTTAAAAAGCGCAGTAGAAGAGGTAGGCATTGACACCCGCAATTTAATTATGGATGAAACGGTACATACTACTCTCGCCTTTGTGCATACTTATCCGGGCGGCGACCGGGATTTTTCTTTCTACCGGGATCCGGGAGCAGATATGATGCTTCGCAAAGATGAGGTGCAGGAGGATCTGATCCAAAACTCCCGTATTTTTCACTTCGGTACCCTTTCATCTACTCACGAAGGCGTTCGCGAAGCTACACGCCATGCCATCGAAGTAGCGAAAGATGCCGGCTGCATCATCACTTTCGATCCGAACCTGCGCCCTCCTTTATGGAAATCTCTGGAAGACGCCCGTCAGGAGATTGAATACGGAATGACCAAATGTGACGTATTAAAAATATCTGACAATGAAGTAGAATTTTTATTTGGCACCACCGATTATGACAAGGGCGCTGCTCTCATACGGGAAAAGTTCAATATTCCCCTCGTGCTTATCACTATGGGAAAAGACGGAAGTCGTGCCTATTATAAAGACCTGCGGGTGGAAGTCCCCTCATTTTTACAGGAAAACACCATTGAGACCACCGGTGCCGGAGATACGTTCTGTGCAAGCGCATTAAACTTTGTTCTGGAACACGGCCTTACAGACCTTTCAGAGGAGGATTTAAAAGAGCTTCTTCTCTTTGCCAATGCCGGGGCTTCCCTTATCACCACACGAAAAGGCGCCCTGCGGGTAATGCCCACCCGTCAGGAAGTTTTAGACTTTATTGCCTCCAGACAATAAGGCCGCCTGGAATCGGATTTAAACGATGAAAGAGAACGTCTTTATTATCGTATGATTTTCCCTTTATGGGAACAAAAAAATCTTGAAAATATATAAAAAGAGCTGTTAAACAGCTCTTTTTATATACCTGAAATATTTTAAATTCTTTCCTTCTTTTGGATATGTTCCGCCATCAGATAGAGCACGCTGTATACCGCCTTTCCCAGACGTTTCCTGTTTCTGTAAAGGGGCTTGATAAGGCGCAGCCTTTTCACCAGCTTTTTCCTCTTTCTGGCGGACTTTTCAAATTTTTCTACTACGCGCATAAGAATCTCCTTATTTTACAACGCGCACTTTTGCAACTCCCTCTACCGCCTGCAGCTCATCCAGGGCTTCCTTAGAAGCAGCGCTTTCCAGATCAATAAGCGTATAAGCATATTCTCCTTTGCTCTTATTGGTCATATCCGCAATATTTAAGCCTTCTGCTCCCAGGATCTTTGTAAACTGGCTGATCATATTCGGTACATTTTTGTGTGTGATGGCGATTCTGCCCACAGCCACACAGGTTCCCATGTCACAGTTAGGGAAGTTCACAGAATTTTTAATGTTTCCGTTCTCCAGGAAATCCCGCAGTTCTTTTACTGCCATGACTGCACAGTTTTCCTCTGATTCTTCTGTGGAAGCGCCAAGATGAGGAGTAACCAGGATTCCTTCTCTGCCTGCCACAAGTGGATTTGCAAAGTCCGTCACATATTTTTTCACTTTGCCGCTTTCCAAAGCTTCGATAAGCGCTTCTTCATCTACAAGAAGATCTCTTGCAAAGTTTAAGAGCACTACCCCATCTTTCATCTTCTGGAAAGCTTCTCTGTTGATCATCTGCTTTGTGCTGTCTAAAAGAGGCACATGAATGGTAATGTAATCGCACTGGGCATAGATTTCATCCAGTGTCTTGCTGTGTTTGATCGTACGGGAAAGGTTCCATGCAGCGTCAATGGATATATACGGGTCGTATCCATAAACTTCCATTCCCAGGTGGGTAGCAGAATTTGCAACCATAGCTCCGATCGCCCCAAGACCAATGATACCAAGCTTTTTGCCGCTGATCTCACATCCGGCAAACTGTTTTTTCTGCTTTTCAGCAAGCTTGTCGATGTCTTCTTTATCTTTCTGCGCTGCTACCCATTCGATTCCGCCTACGATATCCCGGGAAGCAAGCAGCATACCTGCCAGCACCAGCTCTTTTACTCCATTGGCGTTTGCCCCAGGGGTATTAAAAACCACGATTCCTTTTTCCGAACACTCTTTGATCGGAATATTATTCACTCCGGCTCCAGCCCGGGCAATTGCTTTTACCGATTCCGGAAGCTCCATATCATGCATTTTTGCGCTGCGCACCAAAACCGCATCCGCATTGTCCATAGCGTCTGTCTTTCTGTACTCTTCACTGAATAAATTTAAGCCTTTCTCTGCAATAGGATTCAGGCAGTGATACTGATACATTACGCGTTCTCCTCCTCAAACTTTTTCATAAATGCCACCAGGGCTTCTACCCCTGCCTTTGGCATTGCATTATAAATACTTGCCCGCATACCGCCTACTGTTCTGTGGCCTTTTAAATTTACCAGGCCATTTGCGGAAGCTTCTTTGACAAATTTCGCATCCAGCTCTTTATCTCCTGTTACAAAAGGAACATTCATAAGAGAACGGTCTTTTGGAACAACCGTGCCTTTAAAGAGCTTGCTCTGATCCAGGAAATCGTAGAGGATCTTTGCTTTTTCCTCGTTTCTCTTCTTCATTTCCGCTAAGCCGCCCATTGCCTTCAGCCATTTAAATACTTTTCCGCATACATAAATGCAGTATGCATTTGGAGTATTGTAAAGAGATCCTGCATCTGCATGGGTCTTATAGGTAAGCATAGTAGGTGTTCCAGGAAGAACGTCCTCTGTGATCAGATCCTCGCGGATGATCACGATGACCATACCTGCCGGTCCAATGTTCTTCTGCACGCCGCCATAAATAATTCCGTATTTGGATACATCTACCGGCTCGGAAAGGAAGCAGGAGGACACATCGGCAACCAGGGTCTTTCCTTTTGTATTAGGAAGTTCTTTAAATTTCGTGCCGTAAATCGTATTGTTTTCACAAATATATACATAATCCGCATCCGGGCTGATAGGCAGATCGCTGCAGTCCGGAATATAGGAAAAGGTCTTATCCTCAGAGGAAGCAATCTTATTTGCCTTTCCATATTTCTGTGCTTCCTGGTATGCTTTCTTCGCCCACTGGCCTGTTACAATATAATCCGCCACTTTATTTTTCATTAGATTCATAGGAATCATGGCAAACTGCTGAGAAGCACCGCCCTGTAAAAACAGCACCTTGTAATTATCCGGAATGTTCATCAATTCTCTTAAATCTTTCTCTGCCTCATCTATAATTTCCTGAAAGGCTGCGCTTCTGTGGCTCATTTCCATAACAGACATGCCCGTTCCACGGTAATCCATCATCTCGTCAGCCACTTCTTTTAATACCTCTTCCGGAAGGACTGCCGGTCCTGCGGAAAAATTATACACTCTGCTCATTTTTCTTCATATCCTCCTCATCAAAAACCTCATCAATATTTGCTCCTGCGGGAACCATAGGAAATACACTGAGATCCTGGTC
>CALIZJ010000062.1 GCA_938028845.1 uncultured Blautia sp. | reverse complement strand
GAGGATCTGATCTCTATAGGGACGATAGGGCTTATTAAGGCGATCAATACCTTTGATCCGGTAAAGAAGATCAAGCTTGCCACCTATGCATCCAGATGCATAGAAAACGAGATTCTCATGTATTTAAGGCGAAACAGTAAGACAAAGATGGAGGTTTCCATTGACGAACCGCTGAATGTGGACTGGGACGGAAATGAGCTGCTGCTTTCGGACATCCTTGGCACGGATGAAGATGTGATCTCAAGGCATTTGGAGGATGAAGTGGAAATCACTTTATTGGGAAAAGCGATCAGTAAGCTTTCACCCAGAGAGCAGACGATCATTAAACTGAGATTCGGCCTGAACAGTTCAGAGGGTAGGGAAAAGACCCAGAAGGAAGTGGCTGATCTTCTGGGAATCTCTCAGTCGTACATTTCACGCCTGGAGAAAAGGATTATGAAGAGACTGAAAAAGGAAATTGTAAAATACGAATAGCACGGCAATGAAAAACGCGGTTTTGGGAAGAGACCTGTCCTGGAACTGCGTTTTTCCCATTTTGTATATATTTATGTAAAATGCACATCCTAAGAAAAAAAACAAGGAGAGTATGCAATGAACGCAAACGCAGAATTATTAAATTTCGTATACCAGAATTCTCAGATGGGAGTGGACACCTTAGGACAGCTTATTGATATAACCGATAACCAGAGTTTCCGGGAATTTCTGGAAACCCAGAAAGAGAGTTATGAGGAGTTTCATAAGAAAGCAAGGCAGATGCTGAACGAAAACGGGTATGATGAGAAAGGGCTTAATGCCTTTGAAAAGATCCGCACCTATCTGATGGTAAATTTACAGACTATGGGAGACGATTCGGTTTCCCATATTGCAGAGATGCTCATCCAGGGAAGCAGTATGGGAATCACAGATGCGGTAAAGAAAATCCATGAATACGAAGGGCAGGCGGAAAAAGACTGCCTTAAGCTGATGAAGGAACTGCAGGCATTTGAAGAAAAAAATGTGGAAAAATTAAAGGAATATCTTTAAATAGTTACCTGGTACAGCGGGAGATCACGCGGTGTGATACAGCAAACCGTCTTTCGCTGCATTAGTATAAACGAAAAGTCCTGTCCGGCAAAAAATTCGTCCGGGCAGGACTTTTCGTGAATGGGATACATAAAAACTACACGCTCTTCCCAATTTTTTAGTTTACTGCACAGCGATAAAGTGGTATAGTATAACCATAATTCACCGCGGTACAGAACGCGGAAAACATAAGAAAGGAACGAGAGAAAAATGGAAAGATATTATCAGCCGGAAATCGAATGCGCTTCCCGGGAGCAGATCCGGGAGTGGCAGAGCGAAAGACTGGTAAAACAGGTACAGAATGTGTGGGATAATGTTCCCTACTACAGAAAAAGAATGGAGGAAAAAGGCATAGAGCCAGGAGATATCAAGTCTGTGGACGACTTACATAAACTGCCCTTTATTACCAAAGACGATCTCAGGGACGCATATCCATACGGCCTTTTGGCAAGACCCTTAAAAGACTGCGTGCGTATCCAGTCTACCAGCGGAACTACAGGTAGAAGAGTGGTTGCCTTTTATACCCAGCATGATATAGATCTGTGGGAGGACTGCTGTGCAAGGGCTATTGTGGCAGCAGGCGGATCGAATGAAGACGTATGTCATGTATGCTATGGCTATGGCCTGTTTACAGGAGGCCCCGGCTTAAATGGCGGTTCCCATAAAGTTGGCTGCCTGACTCTTCCTATGTCTTCGGGAAATACGGAACGTCAGATTCAGTTTATGACAGACCTTGGTTCAACGATCCTTTGCTGTACGCCGTCCTATGCGGCATACCTTGCTGAGAGCATTATTGAAAGAGGCGTCCGTGACCAGATAAAGTTAAAAGCAGGTATTTTCGGCGCAGAGGCATGGACAGAGGAAATGCGCCGTGATATCGAAGAAAAACTGGGAATCAAAGCATATGATATCTACGGCCTGACAGAAATCTCCGGCCCTGGCGTATCTTTTGAATGTTCTGCCCAGACAGGTATGCATGTAAATGAGGACCACTTTATTGCCGAGGTCATTAATCCTCAGACAGGAGAAGTCCTTCCAGACGGAGAAAAAGGAGAGCTTGTATTTACCAGTATCACAAAGGAAGCCTTTCCGCTGATCCGTTATCGTACAAGAGACATCTGTATCTTAAGCAGAGAGAAATGTTCCTGCGGAAGAACCCATGTTAAAATGACGAAGCCTCTTGGGCGAAGCGACGATATGCTGATCGTAAAAGGCGTAAATGTATTCCCGTCTCAGATTGAAACGGTACTTATGAATAAAGGCTACCCGGCAAATTACCAGATTATTGTGGATCGCGTAAACAACAGCGATACCATTGAGGTTCAGGTGGAAATGACACCAGAAATGTTCTCCGACAGCTTAAGCGAAGTTTCTGCAAGAGAAAAAGAACTGGTAGACGCATTAAAAGCTATGCTTGGAATTTATGCAAAAGTTAAACTTGTGAATCCGAAAGCGATCACAAGAAGCGAAGGCAAGGCTGTACGTGTCATTGACAAACGAAACCTGTATCAGCAGTAAAGAAAAGGAGGAAGGATCTATGACCGTAAAACAGATTTCTGTATTCCTGGAAAATAAACCAGGAAGGCTTGCAGAGTTTACAGACGTGCTGTCTAAAAATAATATTGATATGAGAGCCCTGTCTTTAGCAGAGGCTGAAGACTTCGGTATCGTGCGCATCATAGTGGACGATGTGTACAATGCTTCTACTGTCCTTAAGGACGCAGGATATGTATTTTCCATCACAAAAGTTCTCGCAGTAGCGATCCCCGATGAGCCGGGCGGACTTTCCAAGGTCATCCGGGTTCTTGGGGACAGCAGTGTAAACGTGGAATATATGTATGCTTTTATCACCAGAAAAAAAGGTCTGGCTTACATGATCTTCCGTGTGGCTGATAATAAGAGAGCGATTGAAGTGCTTCAGGAAAATGGTATCCGTCCTGTGTGCCAGGATGAACTGGCTGATCTTTAAAAACAGGAGAAGCTCAAAGTGAACCATGACGAGCTGAATCAATACCTGCGACAGTATACGCCAAAGGAGAGAGAATGTCTGGAAAGCCATTTTCCGGAAGCTGTATACAGGCAGGAATTGAAGAGATTTCATAAGCTGGACAGTGAAACCTATCTTTTTGAAAGCACTGCCTTTATGAAACCGGGAGACAAGATCATCCTGCACCGCCAGGACCGGTTTAATACGGTATATCCTCATAAACACGATTATATTGAATTGTGTTATGTGTGGTCAGGAAAGTGCAATCAGACCATTGAAGGGAAAGAAATCATTACCAGGCAGGGAGATGTATGCATTTTTGATACCCAGGCAGTTCATTCCATAGAGGCGGCGGGAGAAGATGATATTCTCGTAAATATTATGATGCGGAAAGAATTTTTTGACGCCGCCTTTTTAAGCAGAATGACGAAACATGGGATTGTTTCAGAATTTCTGGTAGATGCAGTGACGAAAAGCAGACAGAAAAAGCACTATCTGTATTTCCCTTCCCATAATAATGAACGGGTGCAGGATATAGTGGAGCATATACTGGCAGAGTATCTGGCTGCGGATCTGGGAATGGAAGAAGTTCTGGAAAGCTATGTGATCATCTTGTTTACAGAGCTTTTGCGTACCCTTAGGGACAATCCCTCGGGACAGGACTTGGTGTCTTCCGAGGTGCAGGTTTTAGAGCTGCTTTCTTATATTGAGGAGAATTATGAGCACTGTACCCTGACAGATATGGGGAAGGCGTTCGGCATGCATGGAAATTATCTGACGGCCCTTTTAAAAGAAAAAACCGGGCGCAGCTTTGTGGAGCATGTGCAGGAGCAGAAACTGAAAAAGGCAAGAGCACTCCTTGAAAACACAGATATCCCCATGGCGGAGCTGGTTCCAATGTGCGGATATAATAATATAAATTTCTTCTATAAGAAATTTAAAGAATCCATGGGAGTCACTCCAGCCCAGTACCGAAAACAGAGAAAAGGTTTGCACACACCTTAAAAATGGTCAATATTTTAATGAAAAAGCGTTATTGAAGAATAACGCTTTTTTTAGTAATCTTAATGCTATCAGGAATGGCGGTGTTGTTTTTATGCAAAATACGCTGCCATTCCGTACCAGTTCCCATAAAAAATGAAAACCGGAGGCATATAAAATGTTAAATATTACAAAAATCTACATGGATTATGAAGAGAACCAAAGCGGAATTACACATGTGCCACAGTTTAGCTGGATATTAGAAAGCGACAAGAGAAATGTGATCCAGTCGTCCTACGAACTGCAGATCGCAAAGGATGCAGCTTTTGATGAAATGGTGTATGACAGCAAAGTGGCAGAAAGCAGCGCATCTGCACATATTCTGCCGGAAGTGGCTTTAGAATCCGTAACCAGATATTATGTAAGGGTCCGTGTATCTGCACAGGGAGAGACTACAGACTGGAAAGAGACCACTTTTGTTACCGGTTTGATGGATAACAGCCAGTGGAAGGCTGCTTTTATTACAGCAGAAGAAGAGACGGATGCAGATAACTCAAAGGGTACTTATGTGAGAAAAGCTTTCACATTAAAAGGAAAAGTAAAAGAGGCTTATGCCTGCACTACGGCTCTTGGACTATATAATTTCTATATTAATGGGAAAAAAGTCGGCACAGATGAACTGACACCCGGCTGGACCTCCTATCTGAAGCATCTCTGCTATCAGACCTATGATGTGACCTCCTATCTGCAGGAAGGAGAGAACGCCATGGGCGCCATGCTTGCAGCGGGATGGTTTAAAGGCAAGATGGGATTTGACGGCCTGGTAAGACGCCGCAACCACTATGGCAAAAACGCGGCCTTCCTGGCTCAGATGACCGTTCGTTACGAGGACGGCACCGAAGAGGTATTTGTAACAGATACTTCCTGGACAGGAGCGGATTCCCCCGTTGTATTTGCGGAAATCTACGACGGAGAGATCTACGACGCCCGCAAGGAGATCGAAGGCTGGGCCGAAGCAGGAACACCGGCCGGAAACTGGCGTCCTGTAAGAAAAATAGAGTACGATCTGTCTGTCCTTACCGGACAGGGCTGCGGCAAGGTTGCTGAGATGGACGAGGTGAAGCCAAAACGCATCTTTAAGACACCGGAGGGAGACACAGTCATTGACTTTGGCCAGAATATGACCGGCCATATCCGTGTGACCGCCGAAGGCAAAGCCGGCGATGTGATCGAGCTTGACTGCTTCGAGGTCCTGGATGCGGCAGACAACGTATATCTGGATAATCTCCGCGGCGCGAAGGAAGCCCTTACCTATACTTTTGCAAAGGACGGAAAGATCACCTACGAGCCTCGCTTTACCTTTATGGGCTTCCAGTACGCGAAGGTGGTATCTTTCCCGGGCGAACCAAAGCTTGAGGACTTTACGGCATTTACCACCCATTCCAAAATGGAGCGGACAGGTTTCTTTGAGTGCTCCAATCAGGATCTGAACCAGCTTGCCCACAACATCCTCTGGGGCCTCAAAGGAAACTTTGTGGACGTTCCTACAGACTGTCCCCAGCGTGACGAGCGTCTGGGATGGACCGGAGACGCGCAGATCTTCTGCCGCACGGCATGCTTCCTGATGAACACTTATAATTTCTATAGAAAATGGCTGAAGGACGTAGAAGCGGACCAGACGCCGGAAGGCGGCGTGGCTCACGTTGTGCCGGATATCATAAGCGGAAACGAGGGCGACAACTGGCTTCTGATGCAGGGAACCCACTCTGCGGCAGCCTGGGCAGACGTAGCAGTGATCAATCCCTGGACCATGTACCTGACCTTCGGCGATAAAGAGATCCTGAAAGAACAGTACAAGAGCATGAAGGGCTGGATCAACTTCATGAAAGAGCATTCTGTGGATTACATCTGGAACTACAAGCTGCAGTTCGGCGACTGGGTGGCTCTTGACGCAGAAGAGGGAAGCTATTTCGGCGCTACCCCCAATGATCTGACCTGCACCGCTTATTTCGCATACTCCACAGGCCTGTTTGTAAAGATCGCGAAACTTCTGGGCAACGAGGAGGATGTAAAGGAATACTCCGATCTCTATGATAAGATCGTGGATAAATTCCAGAGGACCTTCTTTGATGAAAACGGCGAGATGACCGCGCAGACACAGACGGCTCACATCGTGGCTCTGTACTTTGGCCTGACACCGGAAAAATATAAAGAACAGACCATTAACGGCCTGCTCCGTCTCCTTGACAAAGAAAACGGACATCTGGTGACCGGTTTTGTGGGAACTCCTTATTTCTGTCATGCGTTAAGCCAGAACGGCCACGTAAAAGAAGCCTACGACCTGCTTTTGAAGGACGACTTCCCATCCTGGCTGTATCAGGTGAAGAAGGGCGCTACCACCGTATGGGAGCACTGGGACGGCCTGAAGCCGGACGGAACCATGTGGAGCGCAGATATGAACTCCTTCAACCACTATGCATACGGCGCCATCGGAGAATGGCTGGTACGTGTGGCTGCCGGTATCGAGGCAGATGAAGAGAAACCGGGCTACAAGCATTCGGTGATCTTCCCCAGACTGGGCGGCGGACTTACCTGGCTGAAGGGCGAGTATGATTCTGTATACGGTCCTGTGAAGAGCTTCTGGGAAGACAAAGGCGATACGGCGGTTCTCCATGTGTCTGTTCCGGTGAACACCACAGCGACTATCTGCCTGGACGGCGCAAAGGCTGTAAAAGACGCCGATGGACTTATCTTCCATAAGGAAGAAGGATACATGGCGGCAGAAGCCGGCTCCGGAGAGTATACGGTAGTCTTTGAAAGGTGATATTTTTCGTGAAAGGATGTGTGCGTCAGATATTTGAGGCCTTCTTATATTCTCATGTCACCAAAGGAAAAAACAGACTGGCGCGAACATCGTAAGAATAGATGAAAACCTGGATATGCCTGGTGCACAGCGGAAAGACCGCTGTGTGCCAGGCATATCAAATATATAGGGAATGAGACAAGCGGCAGAAGGGCATGCGGGTGCACGAAGTGCGGAGCAATCTGTGTCTCATGTCCATTTGTCGGGCAACTCATTGAGAATGATATCAGGGTTAAAATCATAGCTGGGGACAGCCATCATTTCACGGGATGAAAAGATCCGGGGGAAAGAGAGGGGAAGAGCGATGACACAGGAGATGACACAGGGAAAGCCCTTGGGGCTCCTTCTGAGATTCAGCATACCGCTGCTTTTGGGTAATATTTTTCAGCAGTTTTATAATCTGGTGGATACGGTGATCGTGGGACGTTACCTGGGGATCACGGCTTTGACCGCGGTGGGAGCCACCGCTTCTGTGAATTTTCTGGTGATGGGCTTCTGTACAGGGGCCTGCTCCGGATTCGCCATACCGGTGGCCCAGTATTTTGGCGCCAGGGACTATCCCCATATGAGAAAGATCGTGGCAAACAGCATTTATCTGACGGCGGGCTTTGCCCTGATCCTTACCATAGCCACGGTAGTATTCTGCCGGGAGATCCTGGTCCTTATGCAGACGCCAGGAGAGATCCTGGAGGACAGCTATGGCTATCTGGCAGTGATCATGGCCGGACTGCCCTTTACTTTCCTATATAATATGGCGGCGGGAGTGATCCGCGCCCTGGGGGATTCCAAAACGCCCTTTTATTTTCTGGTGGCGGCGACGATCGTGAACATCGTGCTTGACATCCTTTTTATCGTGGGCTTTCAGATGGGCGTTCCGGGGGCGGCCTATGCCACAGTGCTGGCCCAGGCCGTATCGGGGATCCTGTGCCTGATCTACATGAAGAAAAAATATACGATCCTTCGTATACAGGGGGAGGAGTGGAGGCTGTCGAAGGACTGCCTTCGCAAACTGTTTGTGGTGGGCGTTCCCCTGGGCCTGCAGTCCGCCATTACTTCCATCGGCTCCATCATGCTGCAGAGCTCCGTGAACGCTCTGGGGATCGTGTATGTTTCTGCTTATACGGCCCTGATGAAGATCAAGCAGTTTACCATCTGCCCATACAGTGCCTTTGATACGGCGATCGCTACCTATACCAGCCAGAATTACGGCGCCGGGAGGATCGACCGGGTAAAGAGCGGGATCCATGCAGGTCTGAAGATCTATACCGTATATTCCATCGCCGCGGCGGTGCTTCTGACCTTCTGGGGAGATAAGATCGCGCTGATCTTTGTGGATGCTTCCGAGAGGGAAGTCCTTTCCTGCGTGGGGCTGTTCTTCCGCTGCTGCGGTGTGTTCTATCTGGCGATCGTGGTGCTGAACTGTCTGCGGGCTGTTATCCAGGGACTGGGCTACGGGCTGGCCTCTATGCTGGCGGGCGTGTGCGAGCTGCTGGCGAGAGCGGTGACGGCATTGTTTTTTATCCCTCATTTCGGATATATCGCGGTCTGCTTTACAGACGGCGCGGCCTGGATCCTGGCGGGAGCCTGTGTGGCGGTGATGTATATGGCGATCATCCGAAAGAAAAGCATGTCTTTGTATAAAACTTACAAAAATACATAAATAATATATAAAACTTAACCAAAAATTGCAAACGAAGGAAGGGAAAAGAAAAAGAAGATAAAAAAATAACTAAAAAAATTAAAATTTTCAAAAATATTGTGGACAGATTTGCGGAAATAGAATAAAATGAAGTTACCGACAACGATTTCTAAAAGAAAAGGAGGTAACGAAATGAAGAAAAAATTGATGAGCCTGTTGTTATGTGCTGCGATGGTGGGAAGCACCCTTGCAGGCGCAGTGACCGTTTTTGCCGAGGAAGAAGCAGCGGCTGAGGAAACTGCGGAAACAGAAGAAGCGGCAGATGACGCTGCAGCAGGAGAAACTGCCGATGAAGGCGGAGAGAAAGAATGGGAATATAAGGAAGCAGAGCTTACCTTCCTTGTTGACGCGGATACCCCCAGCGCCGGCTATCAGGCAGTCCTGGATCTGTGTGAAGAAAAGACCGGCATCCATGTGGAACTGGAAGTACGTGTGGGCGGCGGTGAAGGCGACAATATCGTGAAGACCCGTCTGGCATCCGGCGACATGGCTGACCTTTGTCTGTACAACTCCGGCGCTAAGCTGGGAGAAATGAACCCGGAAGAAAACTTTATCGATATTTCCGGTGAAGAATGGGCATCACGTCTGAACGATATGTGGAGACAGGCGACTACCGGCGGCGTAGAAGGCGCGATCTTCGGTATCCCGGTAGCTTCCACACAGTCAGGCGCGGTTCTCTACAATAAGGAAATTTATGAAGAGTACGGCCTGGAAGTGCCCCATACATGGGACGACCTGCTTGCAAACTGCCAGACCCTTCAGGATGCGGGCGTGACACCTATGATCGGCTCTATCGGCGATTCCTGGACCATCCAGTGTACTTACCTTGGCGACCACTACAATGTGCTTGCTGAAAATCCAAACTTTGCGGAAGAGTTTGAAGCAGGGACCGCGAAATATGCCGACACTCCGGCAGGTGTGGAATCCTTCCAGAAGCTGGCAGACCTTCAGCCGTATTTTAACGAAGACTATACCGCTACCACTTATGCGGATGCCTGCGATATGCTGGTAAACGGCGATGGCGCCCACTACATTATCCTGGCACAGGCATTGTCCACTATTTATGATCTGTACGGAGAAGACGTAAATAAGATCGGACTTTTTGGAATTCCAGGAAATGATCCGGAGAATCATGGACTTACCGTATGGACCCCATCCGCGATCTACGGAAATGCCAAGAGCGAGAAGAGAGACGATATCTTAAGATTTATGGAGTTCTATACCTCTGATGAAGCTCTGGATGCATTCACCGAAGTACAGAAGCCGGACGGCCCCTACTGTATCGAGGGCTATGAGCTTCCGGAAGATGCATATGATGCTTGCCGGGAAGCCCAGGTATATTTCGACGAAGGCAAGGTTTCCCTTGCACTGGAATTTCAGACCTCTGTAAAGGGAACCAACTGTGAGTACATCTGCTCTGAGGTTGCTACCGGACAGACCACAGCGGAGGAAGCAGCGGCAGCTTACGATGACGACTGCAAGAAACAGGCTACGCAGCTTGGCCTTAACTGGGAATGATAGTCCATAGAAATATCTGATTTCCAGGAGTTTCCGCTGTCAGTATGTATAAATACTGCATGTAAAAATCGAAACGTAATGTAAAGCTGTGCTGAAAAGTACATGGAAAATGCTTTGATTTTCCATGTACTTTTTTTTGATGCAAGGATAAAATAAACTCATCGATGTGAGAACAAAATAAAAGGAGGTAACACAATGAAAAGAAAGTTAGTAAGCGTTCTGCTTTGCGCGGCAATGGTTGGAACCACTCTTGCAGGTGCGACTACCGTATTTGCAGAAGAAGAGGCAGCAACTGAGGAAGCTGCTGCAGAAGAAACAACGGACGATGCTGCTACAGAAGAGGAGGCAACAGAAGAAACAACCGAAGAAGCTACAGAAGAGGAAGCTTCTGATGAAGGCGGAGAGAAGGAATGGGAGTACAAAGAGGCTGAGCTTACCTTCCTAATCGACCCTGATACTCCAAGCCAGGGCTATCAGGCAGTATTTGATCTCTGCGAAGAGAAGACTGGTATCCACATTGAAACTGAGATCCGTGCATCCGGCGGTGAAGGCGACAACATTGTAAAGACAAGACTTGCATCCGGCGACATGGCTGACCTTTGCGGATACAACTCCGGTGCGAAGCTTGGCGAGTTAAATCCAGAAGAAAATTTCATCGATATTTCCGGTGAAGAGTGGGCAAGCCGTTTAAACGACATGTGGAGACAGGCTGCCAATGGCGGAAACGAAGGCGCTATCTATGGTATTCCGTATGCGTCCACAATGTCTTCCGCAATCCTTTATAACAAAGACATTTATGAAGAGTACGGCCTGGAAGTTCCTCACACATGGGATGATTTCCTTGCAAACTGCCAGACACTTCAGGATAACGGCGTAACTCCAATGATCGGTTCTATCGGTGATTCCTGGACTATCCAGTGTACATACCTCGGCGACCACTATAATGTGTTGGCTGAAAATCCGAACTTTGCAGAAGAGTTCGAAGCAGGTACAGCAAAATACGCTACCACACCAGCCGGCGTTGAGTCCTTCCAGAAACTGGCAGATCTTCAGCCATACTTTAACGAAGACTATACCGCTACCACTTACGCAGATGCATGTGATATGCTGGTGAACGGTGACGGCGCTCATTATGTGATCCTTACACAGGCATTATCTTCTATTTATGACCTGTACGGCGATGATGTAAACAAGATCGGCCTGTTCGGTGTTCCTGGAAACGATGCGGAAAACCACGGCTTGACTGTTTGGACACCAACCGGTATCTACGGAAATGCTAAGAGCGATAAGAAAGAAGATATCTTAAGATTTATGGAGTTCTATACCTCTGATGAAGCGCTGGATGCTTTTGCAGCAGCACAGAAACCAGATGGCCCATATTGTATCGAAGGTTATGAACTGCCAGACGATGCATATGATGCTTGTAAAGATGCTCAGGCATACTTTGATGAAGGAAAGATCTCCCTTGCATTGGAATTCCAGACTTCTGTAAAAGGAACGAACTGCGAATATATCTGCACTGAGGTAGCAACAGGACAGACAACTGCAGAAGAAGCTGCAGCGGCATACGACGACGACTGCAAGAAACAGGCTACACAGCTTGGCCTGGACTGGGAATAAACTAATGTGGTTGGCCGCTTGCCCATGCAAGCGGCCAATTTCTTTTTGGGAAAGGAACTGGTACTATGAATAAAAAGAAAATATACACAAATTGGTTCTTGGTTCCTGCAGTTGCGATCTTTGTGATCTTTTTCATTGTCCCAATGGTCACATCGCTGTTCTTCAGTTTGACTATATGGGATTTGCAGACCTTTACCTTTTGTGGATTTGACAATTATGTAACCTTCTTCGGAGAGCGTTCCTTAAACATCTCCGTAGTAAATACTCTGATTTATGCGGTTTTGACCAGTGGACTGAAGGTTATCTTTGCCTTCTTTATTGCTTTGTTCCTCACAAGCAAGATCAAGACAAAGACGTTTATCCGCTCCCTGGTATTCTTTCCAAACCTGGTCAGCGCCGTAGCGGTAGGTATTATCTGGAAAGCCCTGATGCATCCAAGCAAGGGCCTTATCAATACTCTGCTTGCAGTGATAGGCATTGATGGCCCCAACTGGCTGGGGGATACCGGTATCGCGCTGTTTTCTGTAATCTTTGTTGACGTATGGAAAGGTGTAAGTATTTCTACCGTTATTTTCATCGCAGGTATTACTTCTATTGACTCCAGCTACTATGAAGCGGCTTCTATTGACGGAGCGACCAGATGGCAGACTATTCGTCATATTGTAATGCCTCTTGTACGTTCTTCTACAAACACCATCATCACTCTGTCCCTGATCGGCGGTCTGCGTTGCTTCGATTTGATCTGGGCTATGACAAAGGGCGGCCCCGGATTTGCTACAGACGTATTGGCATCCGTTGTTTACAAACAGTATGCGGCCGGATTCTATGGACTTTCAACGGCGGGCAACGTTATCATGTTTGCAGTGATCGCAATTATAGCGTTCCCATTAACGAAGTTCCTTAACAGCAGGGAGGTGTACAACTAAGATGAAAAGACAGAAACGGCTTACCTTATTAGGAGATATCCTTGGGTGTATCTTCGGTATCCTGATTTTTGCGACCCCGTTTATCTTCATGCTGGTGAACGCCTTAAAGGAAAGAAGAGAAGCAAACCTTCTGGAATTATCCCTTCCAACAGAGTTTATGTGGAGCAATTTCGCGGAAGTATTTGAAGCAAATGATTATCTGATCGTGACGGCTTTTAAGAACAGCTTTATCCTTACCATAGGCGCCGTGATCGTGCTGATTGTCGTTGGTTCTATGGCTGGTTATGTGCTTCAAAGAAGAAACGACAGAACTACGAAGGCTGTCAGCACCTTGGTTATGACAGGACTTATGATCCCTCCGGCAATCCTTCCTACCATCTGGGTTATGCAGGGACTGCATATTTATAAGACCATGTTTGGTATGATTCTTGTGGAGGCTGCTCTGCAGATCCCGTTTACTATCATGCTGTACCGCGGATTTATGAATACGATTCCGGTAGAATTGGAAGAAGCTGGATATATTGATGGATGTACCAGAGGTAAAATGTTTGTTCAGATCGTTTTCCCGCTTTTAAAACCTGTTACCTCTACAATTATCATATTGAACGCGGTAACGATCTTCAACGACTTTACCAATCCATTGTATTTCCTTCCTGGAACAGATAATTCTACCGTACAGCTTACCCTGTACAACTTTATGGGAAGATATTCAAGCTCCTATAACCTGCTGTTTGCGGATGTTTTGATTATTACAATCCCAATGCTGATCCTCTTCCTGATTTTCAATCAGAAGATTGTAGATGGTATGGTCGCAGGTGCGGTTAAGGGTTGATTTCCGCAGAAAATTCTTATAAAATAATAGAAAACCGGCACGCTTGTGGTGTGCCGGTTTTTAAGATATCTATAAAAATCTGCGGAAAAGGGGAAAGAATGAAATTTCGAACAAAACTGATCATGGGTTTTTCCTGTGTGGTATTCGCCATATCGGCGGTGATGGGAATCTTGTATTTTCAGTATAACACAAGAAGACTCACTGAAATAGAAAATCAGAATATGAGATTTTACGCCGAACAGCTGGGATACAGCATTGACGGAGCGCTGGATTCCATGAAAAATGCGACAGACTATATCTTATCAGACCCGGATATGCTCAACGCCATGCAATCTATCCCGGTTTACAGGGACAAAGGGGACGATTTTCACAGAGAGGAAATGCTGGATACTCTTACTGCCGGCATCACACTGGATTATATTAACAAGAATTTTTATCGAATCCTTATCTTTAACGAATCTGGCGATGTGGCGTGTAGCACCAATGTGGGAAACATGATCATCGATAAAGAACGGGATACCGGCGAGATATCCTGGCTTGAAGAGGCTGCCGAAAAATACGGGCAGCCGGTGATCGTGGCACCCCATAAAGACGGCTGGGGAGAGAGACAGCAGATCCAGGTATATTCTCTTGGGCGAAAGGTACAGGGAGGGGATTTTGGGTACATCGAAGTGCAAAGCGATGCCTCAAACTTAGAAAGTATCTTTCAGCTTCCGGATACAGAGGTGGAGGTGGCGGCCTGGCTTCCGGACGGTACGCTGTTTTACACCAGCGGAGATTTGGAAGAAAAAGGCTTTCTGCAGTATATGCAGGCCGCCAAAAGAGAAGATGATGTGGCTTCTATGGAAAAGGGCGGATATCTTCTTTCTTATTTTGTTTCCGATGATTTTGGAATACAGGTGCTTGCGGCAAAAGACAGAAGAAACAGCGGCATTTTTGAGGATATCAAACAGTTATTTTTGTTTGCGGGAGTCCTTACCATTGCCTGCTTTGCAGGCTGTATGATCGCGGTAGTCATTATTGCCAATAAGCTGGCTAAGCCCATAGAAAGCCTGCGCAGCCAGATGGAAAACACAGGGATCGAAAACCTGGACAGACAGACGCTGGCTTTAAACGCAGATGACGACGAGGTGAAAGCTTTGGGGATTGCCTATCAGAATCTTCTGCGGCGTTTAAACGAGTCCATGATCAAGGAGCGGCGTCTTTCAGTTTTGCAGCTTCAGGCACAGTTTGACACCCTTCAGGCACAGGTAAATCCCCATTTTCTTTACAATGTATTAAATACTATTTCCAACAGAGGGATTATCAATGAGGACGAAGTGATTTGTGAAATATGCGGAAGTCTGGCGGCAATGCTGCGGTATTCATCTAATAATAAGGAGCGGTATGCCACAGTAAAAGAAGAACTGGACTATCTGGACAAATACGTTTACCTTTTAAAATCCAGATATGAACACCGTCTGGAGGTAGAAGTAGATGTAAGCAGTGATATTCTTCAGGAAATTCTTCCTAAGGTTGTGCTCCAGCAGCTTGTGGAGAATAGTATTCAGCACGGCTTTACCAACGGTATGTCCGTTATGAAAATCCGGGTTAGCGGGTGGAGAGATAAAAACGCTTGGTTTATTCAGGTAAAAGATAACGGTGAGGGCATTACTCCAGAGGTGAAAAGAGAACTAGAGAAAAAAATGACAGGTATTCGGGAGCGGATCATGCGGAAGAGCAGCAGCATAGAGATGGAGATTGGCGGCATGGGTCTTGCTAATACCTATGCAAGACTGTTTCTTATCTATGCAGAGGATGTAGTCTTTGAGATGGAAAATAAAAGGAATGGCTTTTGCATCACTATAGGAGTTGACAGAAAGGACGGGACAGAACATGTACCAAGTAATGGTAGTAGATGACGAGCCGGCGGCAGTGAACCTGATCCGGACAGTAGTGGAGAAGAAAATCGACCGGTTTACCGTAAGTGATACCGCCTACGATGGAAAAGAAGCAATGGAAAAGATAAAAGAAGCAAGGCCGGACGTGCTTATCACAGATATCCAGATGCCGGTTATGAACGGTCTGGAGCTGGTGCGCATGGCAAAAGAGCTTTATCCAGGGCTTATATGCGTGATCGTAAGCGGATATCAGGAATTTGAATATGCCAAGCAGGCCATCCAGTATGGGGTGACCGAGTATATCCTAAAGCCCATTGTACCTTCGGATATGCGAAAGGTTTTTGAAAAGATCGGGGAAAAGCTGGCAGTGGAATATTACCGTCAGAGAAATCTGCTTATCCACAGGATGGTGAACGACATTCCTACGAAAAAAGAGGAAATTGGCCGGTATTTTCAAGGAGGCCGCTACTACGGGGCTGTGATACGAAGGAACGGCCTTCCCTGTCACTTTGCGGATCATGCGAAAACAGAAGTATTTTCGGACATCAATGAGTGGATGATCACCTATGGCAGAGATGACCAGGAGACATTGTATCTCTGTCCGGAAGAAATTGTATGCGGCGATTATGTGGAGATGATTAAACGGCAGATAAAAAAAGAACAGCCAGAGGCCGCCTACGAAACTAGTATCATTTTCCGTAAGTCTGTCCCGGGAGAAGAAATCGGTATAATGGTGCGGGAACTGTACAGGGTTCTGGACGGCAGCATTATCCTTGGAAAAAATCAGACGATTATCGCAGATGACGGGAAGGATTTTGTTCTGGAAACAGACAAAAACTATGATTTTCTCCAGAATCTGGAATACCTTGCAAAAGGGCAGAAATTTGAGCGTCTGAAAAAAGAAATCGAAGGTCTGATCCAACGGTGGGATAAAGAAAACCGTACACAGCTTTGGATGGAAAGCCGGGTGCGTCAGATTTGTTACATGCTTCAGCGGTACGGCGTGGGAGAGGCGGACTACCGGGAATACGAATATCTTTTAGATGAGGCTTTTGTAAACGCGGGAAGCTGGGAACAGCTTTTTACAAGTCTAATGGATATTTTCTATAAAGATCAGAAGGAGGATACCCTGAACCTCCACAAGCAGAGTACAGAGGAATACTTTGAAAAGATTAAAGACTATATACAGAACAATATGGCCAAGCCAATAAGCCTCCAGTCTGTAAGCAAGGAGATGGGTGTGTCACAGACTTACTTAAGCAGGCTGTTCCGTAAATATGAGGATATTTCATTTAACAATTATCTAACATTCCTTCGTATGGAGAAGGCGAAGGAGCTGTTAAAAAGCGAGGACAAAATTTTTGTCAAGGATGTGGCAGAACAGGTGGGGTATAAAGATCAGTTCTATTTCAGCCGCATTTTCCACACGTATACCGGGGTACGCCCTTCGGAATATATAGAAAAAGAAAAGAGGTAGAATATGCTGTACAAAAAGACAAACGAACTCACGAAAGAAAAATTTCAAAATCCAGGCAGCGAGTACCGCGCGACACCTTTTTGGGCGTGGAACTGTAAGATGACAAAG
>CALIZJ010000061.1 GCA_938028845.1 uncultured Blautia sp. | reverse complement strand
TCTGCGGGAAGAATGGGTGGAAGGCTGCAGTGGAGCATATGAAGGCGAATACCTTTAAGCAGAAGAAATAAAAATTTTATTATACACTATGCAATAAAATAGTCCTGCTATGCATTATAGTATAAAAGGAACTTTACATCACAGATACCGTTGGCGGATAGAACCCGTTCCGGTACAGAGGGTAACGCATATTGTAACGAAAATCCAGTTATGCGTGAAGATGGGAAAGGATATCTATGGGGAATAGGTGCGATAGGTGGAGATGGAGAGATGTGTATGGTAGAAAGTAAACTTTCTTTCGCTTTAATCATTACTTTGTTATTGATAAATTTTTTCCCTAAGACCAATAGGATGGAAATAAATTCTTACGATTCTGAGAGAAGGGATGAAAGAAATCCTTTATATAAGAAAAGGGAGAGATTTCGGAAGAGCAGAGACCATAAACGGGGAAGTTAGAAATACTTTTGTTTATCTGGTGTTTCTTACATATATTTATAACGATTATAGTTGGGATATATTATGATATAATGTTCGGCTCTGCGTATAAAAGAACACCATGGACAGATTGGAACCCTTTTGAATACACGGGAAATGTTAGAACAGTTCCTTTGAGGAAAACCAGTGCTTTTAAGGGGATTGATGAAATAGATGCGCATATTTTGTCGGCCTGTCAGAAGATGGGTTATCAAATAGTGCAGACGAAAAAAGATACAGGAAGCTTTCTTTTCTTTGTAGATGAAGAGACGAGGGCTTTCCGCAATATCATAAACAAAGAAGTGATTCAGGGTATAAGGAGATATCGTCTTCCCGCTGGAATAACCATGGATAATGGGGTGATACAGATTGCTGTAATAGAAAAGTGTTATAAGAGCAGAAAATATAAAAAAATGTACCAGGAATTATATGATATTTTAGGATTATAAGACTAGTCGATAATTAACAGGACTTTTCTCAAATTCCCCGGAGCATCTGTTTGGACATTTTGCGAAAAAAGCCCATAGACTTTGGAAATCTTGATCTTACTAGGGAGAGCCAACTTAGGGCATATAAAGGAATGTGATGCTACTAATAGAGATTTGGAGGAGAAAATGGATTTAATATTCGTTTTGATAATAAAAATGTTGGCAGTAGTAGCAGGACTGGTACTTCTTTTAAAATACGGAGGTGGGTTTGGATATTCTATAGTCGTGGCATTTTTTTCTTTGCTTGCTTATGCAACGAAGGAAAGCAGTTTGTTTTCGGACTATAAAGGAATAAAGAATCATAAGAACCCTTTATATGTAAAGGGGTGTTATCGGGAAACGGGTAAGAAGAAACGGAAACATCCGTACTGGTCCGACTTTAAACTGATATATCGGATTCAGATCTTCGGATGCATACAGGCTGCGATTTGTCTGGTATATGGAATTCTCACGATTTTTATTAGAAGATGTCGAATAATGGAGTTCATTATGGCTTATATGACATCGGCATTGTTCCTTATTTCTTCTGCCGTTCAAAGCTATTACGAAGAAATTTTAAAAAATGCATTAAAAAAACCAGGCGAAATAAAAGAAAACGGAATAAAAAATATTAAGAAAAAATGGCAAAATAAAAAAGAAAAAAATATATGGAAACCTTTTAAAAGAAGATCAGAGTGGGAAAATACAATACCAATATCTGTTGAAACGGATTACCATACTTTTAAGGACCTGGAAAACAAAGTGAGCCATTCCCTTAACAAAAGCAGATATAAATTATTCAGGCAGTACTCTATGGGAAATGGAAAAAATTGTACCTTGTTTTATAAAGAAATGGAAAGAGAAATCCATATTTTCTTATTCCTGGAAGAACGGGAAAACAGAAATGACGAGGATATAGAAGCTCTTGCATGGCGTGCCTTTGTAACAAAGGAAGATGCGGTCAGCACTTTTGTCCAGGTTATGAGGGAACAGGACTCTGAGAGGGAAATTGATAAAATCTTAAAAGAGTTTTTTTTGAAACAGTTTGGGACGGTACGAATGAGTAAAAATGTATTTCTTATACGTATGATATGTGAAGAAACGTCAAAGCCTTACCAAGGAAATGTAATGAGATCGATCAGACAGTCGTGGAGACAGTACTGGATTGAAGCAAGGCTTTCTTTCGATACAGGAATTCTTTATATATCAAGACAGAAAAAGAGGTATGGAAAAGAGCAATATGAAAAAATAAAAAAAGAATTAATAGAATTATTAGATACGCAAGCAGAGTACAAAAGCTGAGACAAAGTAAAATTAACAGGCAGTAAAGAAAATTGCTGCCTGTTAATAGAAAAATGATATTAAGGAGGCTTGGAAATGGAAGGGATAACCGATAAGGTACCAGAATACATGGGCTGGACAGAGTGCATAGGCCAATTAGAGAAAAGAGGGAAGGTGAGGAAAGAAGAGGCGGATTTGCTCAGGGAAATTTTGTCCGCTGATGAAATAAAAAAGTTTTTAAACGGTCCATTTGAAAAGGAACAGAAAGAAATGCTTTTTGAGCGCATGGAAGCGTTTCACGAAATATTTGTGGGCTGGGATGAGGAGGCCAGTAGGAAAGTGGTTCCAGAAACCTATGAACTCATAGACAAGTATGGTGTGAATGTAGAAAAGCACAGAATAAATAAATACGAACAGTCAAAAGTATATCTTATCCTATACATGATGTTCCAGAATAAATACCAGGAATTCAAAAGTGAGCTGGACGAGAAGATCCGCATAACAAAATATGGAAAGATACGCACCCAGCTCCAGAGCTACTGTAATGCAGACCCTATAGAAGATCTGGTGGTCTCAAATGTGAGCAAAGGGACATTGTATAAAAAAAAGCCCAAAGACCTTAAGGGAAAGGAAGAATACAATTATGATAAAGAAGGAAGACTGCTGACTTTTATATGGTATCATGATCAGAGGGAATCTCCATATTCAGAAGAATTTTTTTTAGATCTCGGGGACTATCTTATCCGTATCGAATATAGTCTTTCTCTGGGATTGGTTCATGGATATATTGATGGAATCGTGATCCAAAAATACAAGGGGGATCTGATCCTTGATTCTAGGTGGGCGCTCTTACAGGAAGGAGGAATCCCCATGGAATTACATACAAGAAGCCTGGAGTACGCAGACGGGATCCTTAGCAGATGTATGGCGGAGGAATGCTATCCTCCAGAGATAGAGATGGTTTTCCGAGAGGAATATCTGTTCCAGAGAGATGATGAGGGCCTGCTGTATGGATACAAGATCAGGGAATGGATCGGGGATGGCCTGAAACCGGATCTGTGTGCGATGCACTTTGGAGTGCCGACTGTGGATAAGGTGCTGGAGATACCAGAGAAGAAGAAACGGGATACAGGCAGAGAAGCAGGGAGATGGAGAAAGCCGGTATGTCCTGATATTTAAAAGGCTTATGTTGGCATGAAATGCGGCAGAAGAGGGGATGACATGAAAGATATCTTGAACTGGTTAAAATTTTTGCTAATGCTTCTCATAGCTGTAGGAACAGTAATTTTTCTAGTTCCTCGCTCTGGCGGAACAGGGTATGCGGGACTTGTGATTTTTATTCTAGTATGGTTTTACTGGTTTCCATCAAGAGATAGGCTTGGCACACGATCAGATAATTCGGAAAGAAGAGATGAACAAAATCCGCTATATAAAAAACAAGAAAGATTTCGTAAAACCGAGAATAAAAAACAGGCAGGCTTATTTACATCAGAGTTAAAATGGGATTTTTTTTGCCAGATAATGGCAGCTATTCAAATTATAGCTTTAGCGGTTTATGGAATATGGTGTGCTGTTTATGGATTTCGAAGATTTGAAACGATAGAAAATATACTGTCTATTTGGGTATTGTTGCTTTTGCTTTTTACTCAAGGATTGAGACTTTATTATAATTTGATATATGATTTATCCTATATTAAGCTGCCCTGGCGAAGATGGGATCCGTTTTCCTATACAGGAGACCGTAAATCTTTTAGTGGATGGAAAAATACTGGATTTTCCACCTTTAAAGAAGTAAAGGAACAAATTTGGGAAGTATGCCAGGAAAAAGGATACGCAATGGTCCAGGAAAAAAAGACATTTGATAAGGAATTGTTTTTTTGGATAAAGAAGGAGGGAGTTAATACAAAGATATTTGAGGTGGTTAGGACTTCTTTGCTGGAAGAAAAAGATATTGAATATCTAAATGAAACTTTTGAAGAATTTTTTAAGGAATTTCTTAGGGATAAGAAAATTGTCATCCGTTTATACTTTACCTTTCTTTTATGTACAGATGGAGAATCAAAAACATATCGTAGATTAATGAATATGGAAGTTATTCCTGGTATAAGGCGTTACCGCCTTCCGGCAGGAATCACTTTTGATAACGGACAAGTGCAGATGGCAACTTATGATATAAGATATGGAAAACGGTCATATACAAAAATGAAGAAGGAATTCTATAGTATTTTAGGAATTGAAAATAGAGAATAAAACAGCAGAGACTCATAGTAAGAAGGGTTGATTTAAGAACTGCCAAAAGCATTCCTGATATAATTTTAAGGACATTTTGGCATTTGAAATAGATAGGGGAAATTGGTTTTAGAGGGTAGATATGAGAGAAATATGGGATTTTTTTAAAGATATGTTATTCTATTGTTTTAGACTATATCTCATTGCAAAAATATTTTTATTTTTTTTCAGTCGTACAGGCGGGCTGGGATTAATGGCTGCGTATATCATCCTTTGGGTAATGTTTTTTTGGATGCCGGGAAGAGACAGGCTGGGAACAGGTTCCATGGATTCCGAACGGAAAGATGAAATGAACCCTCTATACAAAAAGGAATGGATATCCAAGAAAGAGGACAAGCCGAAACGGGGGAGTATATTCACCGCAGATCTCAAATGGGACTATATTTGCCAGGTGATAGCGGCTGTTCAGATCGGAGTCTTTATGCTATATGGTATTTATAGCGTTGCTCATGAGTTTAGACGTTTTGAGACGGTGGAAAACATCTTATCAATTTGGGCGCTTATTCATCTGATTTTTACAATTCTGATGAGATTTTACTATAATCTCATATTTGATGTATCTTATATAAGAACGCCTGTGGGGAAATGGGAACCATTTCTTTTTACCGGAGACCGGAGATTCTCACCTTTGTGGATAGATACGGATTATTTAGAATTTAGAGAATTGAAGGATAAGCTCTTTATTTCCTGCCGGGACAGGGGATACACTCTAGTACAGGAAAAAAAGATAGCAGAGGAGAAAAAAATCTGGCTTTTTGCCAAAAAAGAGGGAAAAAACCTGAAGCTTGTTGAGCTTATAAGGCTGTATTCTTTAGAAAGGGAAGACATCCTGTTATTAAATGAAGCATTTCAGGAGTTTTATGAGCGTATTCCCAAAAAAGACAGAAAAAAAATACGGATATACTTTACGTTCCTTTTCTGTGTGGATGAAGAGACAAGGACATTTCGAAATATCCTAAACAGGTCGGTGATTCCAGGGATACGCAGATATCGTTTGCCGGCAGGGATCACACTGGATAATGGACGTATACAGATAGCAGCAGGAAATTGGCGTTATGGAGATATATCCTACAAAAAAATGCAGCAGGAACTTTATGATATTATGGGAATAAAAGAGCCGATAATATAGAAAAACATTTATGGAGCGGTTCAAACCGGCCGCTCCTTTTTATACCCTTTTTTACGAAAGAAGGTGA
>CALIZJ010000060.1 GCA_938028845.1 uncultured Blautia sp. | reverse complement strand
GCTCAGTTTCGGATTGTTATGGGAGCTTCCAAAATCCAGGATCCATGCCGGCACAGCCCATACATGCTCCGGCTTCCCATAGGCCGGTATATAGGTATATCCAAATGTGAGCTTTTCAAGATCATAGCGGAACAATGTGGTATTATCCACAGGCTGGCTGCCTGGAAAACAATAAGAAATATACTGTTTGATCCGCTCCTGAATTTTTTCAAAGGGCAGCAATTTCACATTCTCTGTCACCACGGAAACTTCTTTGCTCATTCCTGTCCAGGAAAACATTTTCACTCCGCTTTGGGTAACCGCAATAGAAATCGTTTCCACTGGCATAGACGGCGCATAAGTATCTCCGCCTGCTCCTTCCTCAGGATTTCCCAGCATAATTCCACCATATTTCAAATCTACCGGCTGCCCGCCGATTTCATTAAGAAAAGTGTACACATACCCTGGTTCCGCCTGTTTCAGGTCAGCATGCCAGAGGCTGTCATAAGAAGAGTAGGCTATATCCTCTTCATAAGTTCCCGCCGGAAACCAAAGCACCGGCTGGGAATAGGCATAAATCTTATTTTCTATTCCCAGTTCTTTCAGAAGTGTTTCTGCCTGTTTTTTTCCTTCTTCCTCCTTTATATTTTCCTCAGCCATCATGGAAGTACATTGGTCCAAAATTTCCTCCCATTTCTGATCTGTCTCGGAAATATCCGCATATTGTGCATGATATCCTTTATACAAATCAATACCATCTCTCTGGTAAAGGATCTTATCCCCCTCCATCCACTCAAACATACTCGTTTTTCCGGTATCTGCATCATATTTTCTTGCCGAAATGCGGCTTGTTCTCTTTTCTCCCACATCCGCATCAAAAAACAAAGGTTCCTTATAGGACTCATACGTTTCATCCGGAATACCATAAATAACCTTCTCCGCCTCGTCCGTCTGTTTAGGGCCAAACTGCAGATCCGCTTTCTGGTCCGTCAGCCCGCTTTCCGGCTGTGCCAGCTCAATTCCTTCGCGAAGCATATTAGCCGTATCACTCATCAGCATATCAATCGTATAGACAGAATAAACTCCTTCCATGTTCTGGATACGGTTAAGCTTATTCTCACATTCTTCCCTGGAAACCGGCCTGGGCAGATACAGCTCCTGTCCGTCTGCAAAGTATTTTGTCAGCTTCTCAAGCTCCTCCTGCGTCATCGGATACTGCTCTATCTCCACAATGGGAAGATTTCCGGTTTCCACAGATTCCAGTTTTAAATCTGTATGAAAGATCCAGCGATCCTTGTTCCATTTTTTTGTCTCTTCCCACCTGTCCGGCAGCTCAATCCTCTGGCTTTCTCCCTCTGCCAGAGGCTCCGCGATCAGCTCTTCGCTAAGGCCCTCCGCCTTACTGACCACTGCGCTTTCTTCCGGCGTATCCTGGCATCCTGTCAAAGTCCCCATGCAGGCGGCAAATAAAACCAGGATTGCCAGAGGATATCCCCTCTTACCTTTCATAAATGACCACACTCCTTTCCTTATATGACCTTTCAGGCTTTCTTCTGTCATTATCATACATGGCGGGTGTTTCCCCGGCAAGGGAGTGGACATGAACTGTATTTTTCCTGGACATTACATTTGGATATTCCCTGACAAAACGTCTCACAAGCTTTTTTATACCAGCGCTATTCTATATCAAAAAAAGTGACCTTTACTGTAAAAACTCTGTCCTCCGCATCATAAAAGATCACTCCATCATGTTCCTCCACGATCCTTTCCACACTTTTCAATCCATACCCATGAAGTGAGGAGTCTTTCTTCCTTGTTAGAAGTTTTCGTTCTTTTCTCTCTTGGCTTTCATCCGTACTATTGGCAATTTCTATAAACAGCAGCTGCTTCTTCTGTTCAATTTTTACCTGAATCCACAGTGGTTCTTTCTGTTCATTTATGGTGCTTTCTTTTTCAGTTTTCTCTTCCTCCATTACCCGTTCACAGGCCTCCAGGGCGTTATCCAGAAGATTTCCAAACAGGGAACAGATTTCCCTGTCCCCGAAAGGCAGTCTGGAAAGAGGAGATACCTGAAGGTCAAACCGGATTCCTTTCTCCCGGGCAAGCATCTGTTTCTGGCCCAGGATCAAGTCAAGAACATGATTTCCTGTATAAACCCAGGAATCTGTCCGGATAAAATTCTCCTGAAGATCTGACACATAATTTTCCAAACTTTCGTAGTCTTTTTTTCTCACATATTCACGGATGATCAGATAATGGTTTTTCGTATCATGCACCAGCTCCCTGTTTTTTTCCACAGCCATGCGTATTTCCGCATACTTTTGCTGTTCCATCTCTTCTTTCATAAGCAGAAAATCATTTTCACTTCGGATACTCCTGTTTTTGAGAAATAAAATTCCGGCAGCCGCCCCTAGAACCACGGATGTCAGGAGACCTAAGAGGACGTCCCTGAGTATGGTTGTCCCCGCAGGGATGCTGGCAGGCAGATAATAAAAGGCATATTCCAGGAAATTCTGGTATTCCAGCACAAGAACAGAAAGAACAGTCCCTACAATCAGCAAAAGCCCCCTGTATTCCAAGATCTGCCTGCGAATGCCGACAGTATTCCGTATCCTGTATAAAATCGGGAAAATAAGCAGCAGAACCATCAGCCGTATTATGATAAATACCACATTGGAATGTCCTTTTGCAAAAACCATGCTGACTGTCTGTATTTCCATACAGGATGCGGTCAGGAGCAGCGCAAACGCAGCCATATAAACCAGAAGCAGGATAAAAGCGCTGTAAGTCATAACGATTCCGGCGATCAGCCCCAATTTTTTCCGGCATGCAGCCCAGGTACCAAGGATCAGAACCTCTATGCTGTAAAAAAACGCCAGATTGCTGAATATGGAACCGATCCGGTATTTCATTCCGATGATGCCCGCCATAAGAATGAATACCGCGCCCATGATGATTTTTCCTGTTTTTCCTGCATTTTTTATATCCGGAAGGATTCCTGAAATAAGATAAACATAGATGCCGGTTTCCAGAAACTCCAGCAGAACCCATAGAAGGATTCCCTCTGTTGCCCATGTACTGTCCAGTAGTGTTTCTGCCATTCTCATTTTCCTCCCCAGCAGCGGGTGATTTCTTGTTTCACCATTGTAAGCCGCGCCCTGCTCACCTGCACCTGATATCCTTTTTCCAGATAAAGAGTATCCCCGCTGATCCGGCAGATTCGTTTCATATTTACCACATATCCCCTCTCCACCGGTATAAATATCTTTGAATCCAACTCTTTTAAAAGCGATTCCAGTGAAATACGTTCCCGGAAAATCCCTTCTTCCGTCACATAATTCACGTATTTTGCTCCCTTACTTTTATAAAGATAAATAATATTTTTATAGAAAAGCTTTACCTTCTCCACAGAGTTTCCTACAATCCGGTATTCTTGTTCTTGTTCCTCAAGTCTGTACGCCAATTCCCGGATCACGCCCGGCAGGCGGCTCTCCAGATCCTGTTTCAAGATATACTGGAACGCTTCGATCCGGTAGCTCTCCGCCGCATACTCTTCGTAAGACGTTATAAAAATAATATACATACCTGGGGAGTTTCTCCGTATCCTCCGCCCCAGCTCCATCCCATCCATACCGGCCATCTGAATATCCGCCAGCAGGATGTCAAATGTCTCTCCGGCACTGAGTGCTTCAAAAAAATGGGTTCCATCTGCATATTTTTTGATCTCCGTCTGAACCTGCTCTCCTTTCAGAACATTAACCACAATCTCTGAGATCCTGTCCCGAAACATTTTTTCATCATCTACAACGCCGATTCTGATCATATTTTTGTTCTCCCTGTTTCTGCAATATCTTCTTTTTCCTATTTATAAAAACTCATCTGATGCCCCGCAAATTCTATATGCGTTTGGCAAGACAGACTCCCTGTAAATAATATCACAAAATCTTTTCTATCACAGGATCCGGCCATGATCCGTATGACAAGCGGCCATGAACAGACTGCTGTATCCGTTTTTCCGGAATATAACAAACAGGCTGCATAAAGCAGCCTGTTTATCCTGTTTTTTATAATATATCAATGTATTCTCCTGCCAAAGCCTTATTCATGCTTCTCACTGCGCAGAACTTGCCGCACATACTGCAGGTATCGCTGTGGTCTTCTTCCGGGCTTCTGCTGTCACGGATTGCTTTCGCCGTCTCCGGATCCAAAGCGCAGGCAAACTGTTCGTCCCAGTCCAGGTTTCTTCTGGCATCTGCCATCCTGTCGTCCATATCCCTTGCTCCCGGGATTCCCTTGGCAATATCCGCCGCATGAGCTGCGATCTTAGAGGCAATGATGCCCTGTTTTACATCTTCCACATTAGGAAGCGCCAAATGCTCCGCCGGAGTTACATAGCATAAAAATGCGGCGCCGCTCATTGCTGCCACTGCTCCTCCAATGGCCGCTGTAATATGGTCATACCCTGGCGCAATGTCTGTAACAATAGGTCCAAGTACATAAAAAGGAGCGCCCATACAAATGCTCTTCTGCACTTCCATATTTGCCGCCACCTGGTCAAGAGGCACATGTCCCGGTCCTTCTACCATTACCTGCACATTATGATCCCAGGCACGTTTCGTCAGCTCTCCCAAACGTACCAGTTCCTCGATCTGGCACACATCGGTAGCATCAGCCAGACAGCCGGGCCGGCAGGCGTCGCCCAGAGAAATGGTCACGTCATATTCCTCGCAGATATCCAGGATTTCATCAAAATATTCATAGAAAGGATTTTCCTCTCCAGTCATGCTCATCCAGGCAAACACAAGGCTTCCGCCGCGGCTGACAATATTCATTTTTCTTTTATGTTTTTTAATCTGTTCAATGGTTTTTCTTGTGATCCCGCAATGCAGGGTAACAAAATCCACCCCGTCTTCCGCATGAAGACGGATCACATCGATAAAGTCCTTTGCCGTCAAAGTCGCCAGGTCTCTCTGGTAATGGATCACGCTGTCGTAAACGGGAACGGTACCGATCATAGCCGGACATTCCCTGGTAAGCTTCTGACGGAAAGGCTGGGTGTCTCCGTGGCTGGACAGGTCCATGATCGCTTCTGCCCCCAGCTTTACTGCGCTCATAACCTTCTGCATTTCAATGTCATAATCTTTACAGTCCCTGGATACGCCAAGATTGACATTGATCTTGGTCCGCAGCATACTTCCCACGCCTTCCGGGTCCAGGCAGGTATGCTTTTTGTTGGCACAGATTGCCACCTTTCCTTCAGCGACAAGCTGCATTAACTTCTCCACCGGCATTTTTTCTTTCTTTGCCACGGTCTCCATCTGCGGTGTTACGATTCCCTTGCGGGCTGCATCCATCTGAGTTGTGTAGTTTCCCATTTTTTTACCTCCATAATTTTTCTATATCGGAAGCGCCGGTCCTGTTTCCACAAAAGGGCAGAAAAAATCCTCCGCCCCTCATACGGATGCCGACGCCTTCACTCTTACTGGTGATGTTCAAAGTTGTTTTCATTTTTTTCCTCTTTTCTACAACCTGACTTTTTTATAGCGACCGAAGGTGGTGTCCCCAATCTGCCGCTTTTTCCATTTTATTTTTTCTTATACGACTCTTTTCCCGGCGGGATTTTTCTCCTTAGCCAGCCCAAGCTGCACAAAAACACCGCCCTTTTCCAAAACCGTTACAAGTCCAAATGCCAGAATACTGCCCACTACAGTGGAAACCAGAAACGGAACCACATAGACAAACAGACCTGCCGGCTGGGCTCCCATCAGGAACTTCGCTGCCGGATAAGCTGCGATTCCTCCTAAGACTCCTGTCCCAATGGCTTCCGCCAGACAGGTAAGACTTAACTTTCTGCATGCCAGATATACCAGACCGCAGCAGAGAGCGCCTACCATGCTTCCAGGAAAAGCCAGAAGGCTTCCAAGACCAAGGATGTTTCTTAAAAGGCTTGCGCAAAAGGCGATTCCCACACCCCATCCCGGTCCCAGGGCTACAGCAGCCAAAATGTTGACCATATGCTGTACAGGCGCGCATTTACTTCCTGCCACCGGAAAGCTGATCATACTTCCGGCAACGGCAAGGGCAGTGAGAACCCCTGCCAGTACCATTTTTTTCGTTGTTTCGTTTTGTTTCATCTGCACAAAACTCCTTTCCCTACTGTCCCCGTACAAAAAAATCCCCGGACAAGGCAGCCGCCGCAGGTCCAGGGAAAAGGTCTATGTAAAAACAGAGCTCCGCCTGTGGAACTCTGTTTGATACATATGGTATTCATTCCTACGTTGGCATTATCCAAATCAGGTTATGGGTCGAAGCAGAACAGCTTCCTCTCAGCCGGCTTCCCGCCAGCTCCCCTATAAAATATTCTTTTGTACAAGCACTATTATATACCTGTAGTTTCAGATTTTCAACTATAACCTAAAAAAAGGAAATGACTAAAAACCACAGCCTGGAATTGAACTTTATTTTTTATTAAATTGAACTTTATTTTATTTTTCATTTTTCTATTGAACTTGCAGAAGATCTGTGTTATATTCTATTACAGATCAGTCATTGAACCTTTGAACTTCAGGAGGATAACGAATGGAAAAGGAACTTTTTGCGGACCGGTTAAAAGCAGCAATGGAAAAGCGGCAGTTCAAACAGGTGGATTTAATCCGCGCCGCCTCAGAAAAAGGAGTAAAGCTTGGAAAAAGCCACATCAGCCAATATGTAAATGGAAAAACCGTTCCCCGTGCGGAAATCCTCAGTCTCCTGGCAGGTATCCTGCAGGTGGATGAGGATTGGCTTATGGGAAATGAAATACAGGAAAAAAACTCCGGCGCCTTACCCGCTCCGGAGAAAAACGAAATGGAAAATAATTCTTTAGCAGGAGGAAAAAAAATGTATCAGATCAAAAAGTCTTCAAAATTAAATAACGTTCTTTACGATGTCCGCGGACCAGTAGTAGAAGAAGCTGAGAAAATGGAAGAAGCCGGAACACAGATTCTGAAACTGAATATAGGAAATCCCGCCCCTTTCGGTTTCCGCACTCCTGATGAAGTAATCTACGACATGCGTCAGCAGCTTACAGAATGTGAGGGCTATTCTCCCGCTAAAGGACTTTTTTCCGCCAGAAAAGCCATCATGCAGTATGCACAGTTAAAAAAGATCCCCAATGTTTCCATTGAAGATATCTACACAGGAAACGGAGTCAGCGAACTAATCAACATCTGCATGTCCGCGCTTTTGGATGACGGGGATGAAATCCTGATCCCTTCTCCGGATTATCCCCTTTGGACCGCCTGTGCTACTCTCGCAGGAGGAAAGGCAGTACACTATATCTGTGACGAGGAATCCGAATGGTATCCGGACATGGAGGATATTAAAAAGAAGATCAACGACCGTACCAAAGCCATCGTGATCATCAATCCCAATAATCCCACCGGAGCTTTATATCCCAGGGAAGTTTTACAGCAGATCGTAGACATTGCCAGGGAACATCACCTTATTATCTTCTCAGATGAGATTTATGACCGTCTGGTTATGGATGGAGAAGAGCATATTTCCATCGCTTCCCTTGCGCCGGATCTGTTCTGCGTAACTTTCAGCGGATTGTCAAAATCCCATATGATCGCAGGTTTCCGTATCGGATGGATGATCTTAAGCGGCAACAAAAAAATTGCCAAAGATTATGTAGAAGGACTGAAAATGCTTTCCAATATGCGCCTGTGCTCTAACGTACCTGCACAGTCCATTGTCCAGACCGCTCTTGGCGGCCATCAGAGTGTACGGGATTATATCGTACCAGGCGGACGCATTTATGAACAGCGTGAATTTATTTATAAAGCCCTTACCGATATTCCCGGCGTCACTGCGGTAAAACCCAAAGCAGCTTTTTATATCTTCCCGAAGCTGGATATTAAAAAGTTCAATATCACCAACGACGAACAGTTTGCTCTGGATCTGTTGAGAGATAAAAAGATCCTCCTGATCCACGGCGGAGGCTTTAACTGGCACGAGCCGGATCACTTCCGCATTGTGTATCTGCCCAGAATCGAGATCCTGAAAGAATCTGTAAAAAAAATCGGGGACTTCTTAAGTTATTACCAGCAGCAGTAATTTTCCTTTTTGCTTTTTTAGAGCTGTCACAAATGTGGCAGCTCTTTATTCTGTAAATGACAAATGCCAGGCTTTGTTTGTCCCGGCATTTGTTTTGTTATTTTATCACGATCCGTTTGATGTTTGACCAGGGGCTGAACACTTTCGTCCGGTTCTCACTGGTCCGGTTCCATGCATGGAGCGCCATGTAGTAGGTTCCCTTCTTAGCGTTGCGCAGGGTCACGGTAACGGTGTTCCCCTTTGTGACCTTCTTCACACGCTTTCCGTAATCTACCGGACGCCTCTCTCCATTTACCTTCTCCACACGGCTTCCAAGGATAATGTCATAACCTGAAGCGTTTTCGCATCTTGTGTATGTAACGGTGATGGTCTTGGCCTTCTGGTTTACCCGCACGTTCTGGATCTTGGGTGTTCCCGGTGTGACGGCAGTCACTTCTACTGCCTTTCCCTCAGACCAGGAACTGAATACCTTCCGGCCGCTTTCGTCCTTCAGCCATGCGTGGCAGTATACATAATACGTCCCCTCCGGCACATAGCGGAAATAAGTTTCTACCTCTTCTATATTCTTGCTCACCTGGAGATAATCTTTATCGTTAATGCAGTTGATGTTTTCACTGATCACATAGTCATAGCCCTGTGCCCCGGCGCTTTCTCCCGCAAGCACTGCCCTTACCTGGTTTCCGGCTGCATGGACCTCTGCCCTTTCCAGCACAGGTGTTCCCGGAGCCAGATAGGTTCCGTCCGGTGACTGTACGCTTCCATCCGGGTTATGGGTTGTCCCGTCCGGGTCGATCACGGTACCGTCCGGCTTTTCGCTCCTACCGTCCGGATGGATCACGGTACCGTCCGGCTCGGTGACCGTTCCGTCCACAGCCACTACAGAACCTCCTGCCGGGGTGATCACGATACCACTGGGCAATGTGACAATATTTCCTTCGTTAATGGTAACGCTTACGCTCTCCCAATGATAGACCGGAGGTTCTCCCTCCCCTTTCTCGATCCTGGTATCGTCCTCTGTGGACTCCAGGTCCGCTCCGGGAAGAATCACCGTGCCGTCTTCTTCTATGACCGTTCCTGAATCATATGTCCATCCGGCATAGACCGTCTTGCTGCTTGTCATGCGTATCTCCGTGATCTTCTGGGTCAGTCCTGCATCGGCGTACCAGCCAGTGAAGGTACATCCCTCCCGGACAGGCTTGTAACCGGAAAGATCCACAATACTTCCGGATACGCGGCTGATGGACGGGAGCTCCGTGCCTCCATTGGCGTCAAAGGTCAGGGTGTAGTAGGTGGTTATGATGCGCCGTTCAAATATGGCCTTCACTGTCACATTTGATGCCGGCATAGTGAACGTATCTCCTGTGATCGTTATCCCGCCGGAAACGACTTCCCATTGTTTAAAGCGATAACCGCTGTCAGGATATGCGGTCAGCCTGATCTCTGCCCCTGCGGCGGCAGAGACCGGGGATACGGACGCAGTGCCGTGGCCGTCAGTCTCCACTGTCACAGTATACTGCGCAGGGTTCACGGTCAGAGTGGCCGCATTGCTGGCAGCTGTGCCGCCCGCCCCCGTCACGGTACACCGGTATTGATTGCCGTTCATAGACATAGCGGTGGACGCTATGGTGTAGCTGCTGCTGTCCGCGCCGGTAATGTTCTTCCAGGTGTCACCCTTGTCCGTGCTTTCCTGCCATTGATAGGCCAGATTGCTGCCTGTGGCAGAAACGCTGAAAACGGCAGCTTTGCCCTCGGTCACAGCTGTGTCGCTGGGATGGGTGGCAATAAGGGTTTTCCCATAAACAGTCACTTTACAGGTAGCCGTCTGGCTGTAGTCTTCTGTTTTGACTGTGATCGTAGCCGTGCCGGCGCTTATGGCGGTTACTTTCCCGCTTGCATCTACCGTAGCAATGCTGGTGTCGCTGCTTTCCCAATTCACATTTTTATTGGTAGCATTGTCCGGCTCCACCGTGGCTGTCAGGGTAGCGCTGTCGGTTTCCTGCAAGGTCAGGCTTGTCTTGTCCAGTTTCACGCCGGTAACAGGAATAACCACCGGTTTATCAATGCTCAAAGTAAATTCCCTGCTGTCAGAACCATAATCGTTAGCTGCTTCCACAGTGAACGTACTTCCCCCTTCTGCCGTAGGTGTGCCGGAAATCACACCGGTACTTGCGTCCAGGCTCAAGCCTTCCGGCAGGGAACCGTTGGTGACGCTCCATGTGATCGGAGCCGTACCCTCTGCCAAAAGAGTTGTGCTGTACGCTGCCTCTGCAGTGCCGTTTGGCAGACTTGTTGTTGTAATTGTGGGCGTATACTTTACACTGCCCCCCAGGCTGTTCTTTATCCCTTCGTCCAGTGTGCCGCCATCCACGATCACATTGTGGCCATTGGCGTTCAGGCTTGCCCCATTATCCAATGTCAGGCTCTCACCCTCGCCAATGATCAGATCCTCTTGTAAGCTGGCATTGCCGTATACAGTGCCGGCGCTTCCGTTAAAAACGATACCGCTGTCTCCCTGAATGGAAAGATTGCTGCTGGAGTTATGGGTGATGCCTCCATTTTTCGCATCCACAGTAGTATTTCCACTGACAGTCAGGCTGGGCGTTCCGGAACCATTATTGCTGGTGCCAAACCAAAACTTAATTCCTGCATTGCCGCTGGCGGTCAGGCTGCCGCCATTCACGGCCAGAGATCCGAAGGAACTTTTTCCAGCCTGCACCATAACTCCCTCACTATAGGAGCCACTAGCCTTCACTGCAGTGCCCTCAATAGCCAGTGCCGCATTGCTAAATTCGCTCACTAAACTGATTCCATTCCGACTTCCACTGGCTGTCAGGCTGCCGCCTCCGCTGATGGTCACGGATACCTCACCCGCGTTCGACAACGCATAAATCCCGTAACTTCCGGAAACCACATTGTTCCCTGTGACCTGGATGGTCAGGGACACAGCGCCGGATCTGCTGCCGACATAAATACCTGTCCCCTCTGGATTGTTGTTTGCATCATATGATCCTACGATAGTCGCATTGTTCAGCGACAGGGTATTGGTGTCTGCGTCAAAGGCTACATTATAATTGCCTGCATCGGAAGCCGTCAGATTGCCATTCCCGTCCGTTGTCCAGTAGCCGCTGTCTGTGATGCGGGTATTTCCGATCCGAAGGGTATCATAGGCAATTCTCGGCGTGACCGCCGGGGCCGATGCCGCTTTTGCCTGTGTGTCCGGCTGGCTCTCCACTCCTTTACAGGCGGTCAGATCCGCTCCCCCGGCGCCGCACACCGGACAGTCCCCATTGACACTTTCCCCGGTACACAGTTCTGTGCAGATACATCCAGAGGCTGGTTCTTCCGCTTCTGTTTCTTCTGTTTCTTCTGTCCCTTCTGTTTCTACTCCTTCACTATCGTCTGTGATAATCACATCCTCTGTCCCAAGATCTTCCTGGCTGCTTTCTGTCACATCTGTCGGCGCTTCCGTCAAAGTTTCCGGCGTGTCCGGCTGTGTTTCCTCTCCCTGGCAGACAGTCAGATCTATTCCTTCCACGCCGCACACCGGGCAGTCCTTATTTACGCTTTCCTCGCCGCACAGCCCGGTGCAGATACACCCGGCGCCTAGTTCTGCACCTGTACCGTCATTCTGTTCTTCCCCGGCAAGGGCCGTGGCAGGAAGCAGCGTAAGTATTAGGCATAGGCATAAAAGCACCGCTGTCACTCTTCCCCCAGGGAATCTTCTTCTTTTGCTGTTTCGTAGCAATTCACTCTGTTTTCGCATGGTGTTTCCTCCTTAATCTTTGGGTTTGGGCCGCTCCTGAGGGAGCATCTTGTTTTTTCCTCCGCTTCTCGTTATTGCATACACCCAGCAAAGAGCCGGGGAATTGATGGTAATGGCGGCAGGAGCCGCAGTCAATGCTGGCTGGATCTTTGTCTGCCATATCGGCATGGAGGCAGGCATCCTCTATGGTTAATGGACCTTAGCCATTCTTTATCCCTCCTTTTCCCAGAACGCTGGAACTGGTAAAATACAAAAAGGACGCGCATCTTCCACGGAATGTCCGTGAGCGTTGCGCGTCCCTTGAAACAGCATTATAAATTTGAAATTGTATGCAGAAAAATAGGACAGACTTATCCTATCTGTCTGTCTGTCTGTCTGTCTGTCTGTCTGTCTGTCTGTCTGTCTGTCTGTC
>CALIZJ010000059.1 GCA_938028845.1 uncultured Blautia sp. | reverse complement strand
GAAATTTTTGCAGGGCCGAGGGCCCCGCAAAAATGCTTGTTGGGGAGCTCCCCAAACCCGCTGAACTTCTGGACATAGTGTCCAGAAGTCCAGGCGCAAGCGCCTGTTGTCTGCCAGCTCCGCCTCGTGCTGGGGCAGATATTTTCTGCTGTACCGGGCCGCCTTGTAACCATCGAACACAGGCTGCGTCTTTGCATATTGTACCACCGCACCCGCTGTTGTGCGGTGGGCGGTTTTTCTCCAATCCACTGGCCATAATGGAGAAAGCGGCCCTTGCTGTGCTGTTTCGGATTTTGGATAATGATCGTGGAACGGAGTTTTCTGCCGCCGAAGCCATGGAAACCTCCCACAATGGAACAAGACGGACAAGGGTGTTTTACTGCGATCCCATGCAGTCAGGGCAAAAAGGCACGCTGGAGAATAAACATATAGAACTCCGTTACATCCTTCCAAAAGGAACGGATCTGAGGAAACTCGGGCTGACCGGCCAGTCCAGGCTGAATCTGGTCCTCAGCCACGTAAACTCCTCCCCTTGCGAGCTGCTTGGCAATAAAAGTCCGTTGGAACTGATGGAATTTATGTATCAGGATCTGTACGAAAAACTGCTGGCTTTTGGCATCCATCCGATCGAAAAAGATCAGATCATTTTAAGACCATACTTACTCAAGCAGAGAGACAAGTAAGCATTCAAAACTGCCTATTTAAAAACAACAGGCGACTGTCAAAGAAAATACCGTCCACAGCAAGTGGAATTTAGTCCTACACCCTTAAAAGTACCGACTAAAGTCCGCTTTTTTGCCATGTCCAAAAATCCTGTCTTTTTCAAGCAACCTGTTGTTTGCTTCATTTAGTGTAACACATATTTCTACTTAATAAAACAGAAAAAGCAGCAATCACTCATTTTTGTAAGAGTAATTGCCACTTTTATTTTGACGTTTTTCAAAGTGGAAATAAACTTTTCACTTCAGCTACTTTTCAGCAGGATAAATTAATAGAGACAAACGAACAAAAATCGTGTACAATAAGAAAAAGACAACAGGAATTTCCTGAATCCATAAGAGAAAGCAGAAGGAGGTTTGGAAATAAACTTCCAAACCTACCTGTATGACGCAGCCAATGTACTCTGTGAGTAAAGCGCGTCAGAAAGAGGAAAAAAATGAAAGCAGAAATCGTTCATATGACAGCAGAGCATATAGATAAAGAAAGTCTCAAGCGTGCCGGACGTATTTTACAGGAGGGCGGCCTTGTGGCTTTTCCCACAGAGACGGTGTACGGCCTGGGAGGAAACGCTCTGGATTTTAAAGCCTCTAAAAAGATATATGCGGCCAAAGGCAGACCCTCAGACAATCCTCTGATCGTTCACATTGCAGACATGGAAAGCCTGCCTAAGATCGTAAAAGAACTTCCGCCAAAGGCGAAAATCCTGGCGGAAAAATTTTGGCCCGGCCCCTTGACAATGATCCTTCCCAAGTCAGATGCAGTACCTTTAGAGACCACAGGCGGCTTAAATACAGTGGCCGTCCGTTTTCCAAGCGACCCTATTGCCCAGAGCTTGATCCGGTACGCCGGCGGCTATGTAGCTGCCCCCAGTGCTAATACCTCCGGACGTCCAAGCCCTACATTGGCGGAGCATGTGGAAGAGGATTTAGGGGATGCCATTGACATGATCATTGACGGCGGCCAGGTGGGAATCGGCCTGGAATCGACCATTGTGGACTTTACAGAAGAAGTTCCGGTGGTGCTGCGGCCGGGATATATTTCCCTTGAAATGCTCCAGGAGGTTTTAGGGGAAGTGCGCATGGATAAAGGGCTTTTAAAAACTGACAGCAAGATCCATCCAAAGGCGCCTGGAATGAAATACCGCCATTACGCGCCAAAGGCGGAGCTTTCCATTGTAGAAGGAGAGAGCAGTGAAGTGGTGGCGGCCATTAACCGCCTTGCAAAAGAGGCAAAGGCAAAAGGGGAGACAGTCGGGATCATTGCCACAGATGAAACTGCGGAGCAATATACGGCAGGCCTGGTTAAAAGCATTGGAAAGAGAGAGGAAGAAGAAACCATTGCCCACCACCTTTATGAGGTGCTGCGGGAGTTTGACAAATACCAGGTAAGCGCGATTTATTCGGAGGCCTTTTATACACCCCGTATGGGACAGGCAATTATGAACCGGCTTTTAAAAGCGGCAGGACATAAAATTATAAAAGCACAGGAGGAGAATGAAAAATGATAGCATTAGGCTGTGACCATGGCGGTTACGAGTTAAAACTGGAGATTAAAAAATATCTGGACGAGCAAGGAATTGCTTACAAGGATTTCGGCTGCGACAGTCTGGAGTCCACGGACTATCCTATTTATGCAAAAAAAGTGGCGCACGCCATTTTAGACGGAGAGTGTGATAAGGGAATCCTTATCTGCGGGACTGGAATCGGTATTTCCATTACGGCAAATAAGTTTAAGGGGATTCGGGCGGCTTTGTGCTCAGACTGCTTCTCTGCGGAAGCTACCCGCCTTCACAACGATGCAAATATCCTTGCCATGGGCGGAAGAGTAGTCGGACCGGGCCTTGCAGTAAAGATTGTGGAAACGTTCTTAAATACACCGTTTTCCGGGGATGCCCGTCATATGAGGAGAATTTCTCAGATAGAAACGGAGTAGGAGCTGTGTATAGATTCGGTAATACAATGGTGTGTCCAGGTTACTGATGGCATTTTGTGGTAAATAAGCAGCAAATGTGGAAAAAGAGAACCGGTTTCGGTGAATAGCTGCCTATTTGTCTCCATGTCATAGCCTTGCCTTTGGTACAGGATTATAAGGCAAACAGTATCTCTTTAGGCACAGTAAGGAGGTTTTTATGGAAAACAGCAAAAAAAATCAAAAACGTGCAGATCATCTTTCCTGGGATGAGTATTTCATGGGAGTGGCAATGCTTTCAGGGATGCGTTCCAAGGATCCCAATTCACAGGTGGGGGCCTGTATCGTAAGCCAGGACAATAAGATTCTTTCCATGGGATACAATGGCTTTCCTATTGGCTGTTCAGACGATGAATTTCCCTGGGCAAGAGAGGGCGATCCCTTATATACAAAATATCTTTATGTGACCCACAGCGAATTAAATGCGATCCTGAATTACCGGGGCGGAAGCCTGGAAGGTGCAAAGCTGTATGTTTCCTTATTTCCATGTAACGAATGTGCCAAGGCAATCATCCAGTCCGGGATCAAGACCGTGGTGTACGACAGCGACAAATATGCGGACACCCCTTCCGTGATCGCTTCCAAGCGGATGCTGGACGCAGCAGGGGTACGGTACTATAAGTACAGCCGTACTGGCAGAGAGATTACAATCAAAGTATGAGAGAATAAAGAGGGGATGTCCTGGCGTTATGGACATCTCCTTTTTACTATTCATGCTTTCTGTATGTACGGGAGCAGCTCCCGGCAGTATTTAAAATAAAGAACGGGAACAGGTATCTTTATAGAGCCGGAAGAAGGAAGGAAAATTCTCGGAAAGATGCAGAAAAGAGTCTATTGAAAGCAAAACCACTTGACAGCAGTCTAAAATTCGCATAGAATGAAAAAAGATTGAATAAATCTCACCGGCGATGAAGAGAATAGTACACGAGGAATAATCTCAGAGAGGAATCCCAAATCCAGGCGCTTAAAGGGCAGGGAGGGTGGTGTGAGGATTCTGTGCAGGAATCGTGGAACCGGCCTCGGAGCCCCGTATAATTGAAGTACGGCGTCCTTCCGGCGTTAACGGAAAGAAAAGAGAGTGTTGGGAAAGTATATTGCTCAGCGCTAATTAGGGTGGTACCGCCGAAGCGTTTCGGTCCCTTGTGGGGGATGAGAGGCTTCTTTTTTTATGGCAAAAGACCTTTTATTCCTGTAAAAATCTAACACAAAAAAGGAGAAAACAAATCATGGCAAAGGAAAAGAAACTTGTAGAAGCGATCACTTCCATGGAAGAGGATTTCGCCCAGTGGTATACGGATGTGGTAAAAAAAGCGGAACTGTGCGATTATGCCAGCGTAAAAGGCTGCATGGTCATTAAACCAGCCGGTTATGCAATCTGGGAAAATATCCAAAAGGAGCTTGACAGAAGGTTCAAAGAGACTGGAGTAGAAAACGTATATATGCCTATTTTCATTCCGGAATCTCTGCTCCAGAAAGAAAAAGACCATGTAGAAGGCTTTGCGCCGGAAGTGGCATGGGTGACTCATGGAGGAGTAGAGGAACTGCAGGAACGGCTTTGTGTCCGTCCTACTTCAGAAACGCTGTTCTGCGATTTTTATCAGAAAGATATTCAGTCCCACAGAGATTTACCGAAGGTATATAACCAGTGGTGTTCCGTGGTGCGCTGGGAAAAGACTACCCGCCCGTTTTTACGTTCCCGTGAGTTTTTGTGGCAGGAAGGACATACGGCTCATGCTACTGCAGAAGATGCCCAGGAGAGAACCATTCAGATGCTGAATGTTTATGCGGATTTCTGCGAGGAAGTTCTGGCGATCCCAGTTGTGAAAGGGCAGAAGACAGACAAAGAAAAATTTGCCGGAGCAGAGGCTACCTATACCATAGAGTCTTTGATGCATGACGGTAAGGCGCTGCAGTCCGGTACCAGCCATAACTTTGGCGACGGCTTTGCCAAAGCATTTGGCATTCAGTATACAGACAAAGAAAACAAGCTGCAGTATGTACACCAGACTTCCTGGGGAATGTCTACCCGTATCATCGGTGCGATCATCATGGTACATGGAGATAACAGCGGACTTGTGCTTCCGCCAAGGATCGCTCCTACACAGGCGGTTATCATTCCGATCCAGCAGAGAAAAGAAGGGGTGCTGGAGAAAGCAGATGAGCTTTATGCAGCATTAAAAGAAGCTGGTGTGCGCGTGAAAGTGGACGCTACAGATAAGAGCCCGGGCTTCAAGTTCGCAGAGCAGGAAATGAGAGGCATCCCGGTACGTATCGAGTGCGGTCCTAAGGATATTGAAAACGGACAGGCTGTAATCTGCCGCAGGGATACCAGAGAAAAATATACAGTACGCTTTGAAGACCTTGCCGAAAAGGTTCAGGAAATCCTGGACAGGATGCAGAAGGAGATGCTGGAACGTGCCCGCAGCCATCGTGACAGCCATACTTATACAGCAACTACTTATGAAGAATTTAAAGATACTATTGTAAATAAGCCAGGCTTTGTAAAAGCTATGTGGTGCGGCTGCCAGGAATGTGAAGAAAAGATCAAAGAAGACGTGCAGGCGACCTCACGCTGTATTCCATTTGAACAGGAGCAGATTTCAGATACTTGTATCTGCTGCGGAAAACCTGCGAAAAAGATGGTTTATTGGGGAAGAGCATATTAATATTTGGGAACACCGGGCCGGAAACCTTTATACAGGTTTCCGGCTCTTGCTATGCCGGGACTTAGCCGGTCAAGTGGTACTCAGTAACAAGTTTTATCTGGAAAAGTGGCAGGATTTCCTGTAAAATAAAAGCTTAAGGAAAAGAATGAATGAAAATGTATATAAATAAGAAAGGAAAAGTCTATGAATTTGCAGATTCCTTCAAAAGTACAGAAAATATTGGACGTATTAGAGGCTGCCGGGTATGAGGCTTATGCAGTAGGAGGCTGTGTGCGGGATTCCCTTCTCGGGCGAACTCCCGATGACTGGGATATCACTACCCAGGCCGCGCCGGAAAAGGTCAAGGAGCTTTTTGCCCGCACGGTAGACACCGGGCTTGCCCATGGAACTGTGACGGTTCTTTTAGGCGGGGAAGGCTTTGAGGTAACGACTTACCGGATCGACGGGGAATACGAGGATGGCCGTCATCCAAAGGAAGTGATGTTTACCTCCAGCCTTAAAGAAGATTTAAAAAGACGGGATTTTACCATTAATGCCATGGCGTATAATCCGAAAACCGGGATTGTGGATTACTTCCATGGGGAGGAGGATCTAAAGAATAAGATCATACGCTGCGTAGGCGATCCCATAGAGCGGTTTACAGAGGATGCCCTTCGGATTCTGCGTGCAGTGCGCTTCTCCGCCCAGCTTGGATTTTCCATTGAGGAGAATACGAAAAAAGCTTTAAAGGTGATCGCTCCAAATCTTAAGCTTGTAAGCGCAGAACGGATTCAGGTGGAACTTATAAAGCTTTTGCTCTCCCCCCATCCGGATTATCTGCGGACTGCCTACCAGGCAGGCATCACGAAAGAGTTTTTGTGGGAGTTTGATGCATGTATGGAGACGCCCCAGAATACACCCCACCATTTCTGCTCTGTGGGAGAGCATACCTTGTTAAGCCTGAAAAATATCCGTGCAGATAAGGTGCTCAGACTTACCATGCTTCTCCATGATATAGGAAAACCTGCAGTCCGCCGGACAGACGAAAATGGACGGGACCATTTTAAAATGCATGGCCCCCAGGGAGAAAAGATGGCGGGAGTGATCCTGCGCAGGCTGAAACTGGATAACGACACCATAAAGAAAGTGCTGCGGCTGATCAAATGGCACGATTTCCGCCCCCAGCCCCAGATGGTTTGTGTGCGCCGGGCGGTAAATCAGATAGGAGAGGATCTGTTTCCCCTTTATCTGGAAGTACAGCGTGCGGACATGCTCGCCCAAAGCGAATATAAAAGAGAAGAAAAACAAGAACGGTTAGATGGCGTGGAGAAGTGCTATCAGGAGATTCTGGAAAAGGGACAGTGCGTTTCCCTGAAAACTCTGGCTGTAACCGGAAAGGACCTGATCGAGGCAGGCTGTACTCCGGGAAAAGAAATGGGAGAGATTTTAAACCGCCTTTTGGAAGAAGTGCTGGAACACCCGGAATATAATAAGAAGGAGATCCTTCTGGCAAAAATATAAAAAGAGGACTGTATAACAGAAAAATTCCCACAGCATATCCGCCCCCCGGCAGTCATAAGATAGAAGGTACAAAGACAAGAGGGGGATATGCGATTGTATGATTTTGGGCTCAGTACCTTAGAACAGTATGGCTTGACGGCAAAATCCACTTCCAGGATCCGAGGCGCGCTGCTGTGCCACACAGAAGAGGGGATTCTTGTATTAAAAGAGTTCTCCGGGTCTGAAAAGAAGCTGTTAAAACAACAGGAGCTGCTTCTTGCCATACAGGAAAAGGGCGGTTTAGTGGATGGCTACCTGGCAAATAAAGAGGGAAGCCTGATAAGCCGTGACAAGGACAATATTCCTTATACGCTTCAGCGCTGGTATGATGGAAAGGAGTGCGACACAAAATCCAGGGAGGATATCCTAAGAGGCGTGCGCACTCTTGCCGGCTTACATAAGGTCATGAAGCTGCCTTTGGCAGAAGGGTACATGGGAAGATCTTTAGAGGAAGAGTATCTGCGGCATAACCAGGAAATCCGCAAGATACGGAAGTTTATCCGGAAAAAAGGAGCGGCTTGTCCTTTTGAAAAGGAATTTCTGGCAAGTGTGGAGTGGTTTTTGAAAAGAGGAGAAGAGGCCCTTGAGTTGCTTAAAGCTTCCTCCTATAAGGAATTGAAGGAAGAGGTGAAGGCAAAGGGCTGGATCTGCCATGGAGATTACAATCAGCATAACATCTTAATGATGCGGGGAAAAACGGCGGTGACAAATTTCGGCCATTGGAGTTTTGACGTGCAGATGGTGGACCTGTATCATTTTATGAGGAAGATCCTGGAAAAATATAATTGGGATCTGACACTGGCCAAAGAGATGCTTTGGGCATACCACCGTCAGCGCAGGATTTCTAAAGAAGAGTGGGAAAATCTTCGTATCCGTTTTACCTATCCGGAGAAATACTGGAAGCTGGCAAACTATTATTATTCCCATAACAAGGCATGGATCTCTGAGAAAAATAATGAAAAATTAATGCTGCTTATCAGCCAGAAAGAAATCTGGAAAAATTTTACGGATCAATGCTTTTTGGAGTATCCATTTTAGGGAAAGGACTTCGGAATACCCTTTATTTTTTGGAAAAACTGTTATATAATAGAGAAAAATATGTATAGGGAGGTACTATGGTATGGATTATAAAGAGGTTTACAGACAGTGGCTCGAAAACCCATACTTTGATGAGGAGACTAAGGCGGAATTAAAAGCCATCGAAAACGATGAAAACGAGATCAAAGAACGGTTTTATATGGATCTGGAGTTTGGTACAGCCGGACTTAGAGGAATTATTGGAGCTGGAACGAACCGCATGAATATTTATGTGGTCAGAAGGGCGACACAGGGATTGGCAAATTATATATTAAAAGTCGGAAAAGAATCCCAGGGGGTTGCCATCGCCTACGATTCCCGTCATATGTCACCGGAGTTTGCACAGGAAGCCGCATTGTGCCTGGCTGCAAACGGTATTAAAGCATACATTTTCGAGTCCTTAAGACCTACGCCTGAGCTTTCTTTTGCAGTAAGAAAGTTAGGATGCACGGCGGGCATTAACATCACAGCCAGCCACAATCCGCCGGAATACAACGGATACAAAGTATACTGGGAGGACGGCGCCCAGATCACACCGCCTCACGATTCCGGTATCATGGCAGAAGTAAAGGGTATCTCCGACTGGAATACAGTAAAGACCATGGATAAAGAAAAGGCAGAAGCTGCCGGACTTTATGAAGTGATCGGACAGGCAATCGATGACGCCTATATGGAAGAACTGAAAAAACAGGTGCTTCATATGGATGCCATCCAGGCAGAAGGGAAAAACTTAAAGATCGTATATACGCCTCTTCACGGCACTGGAAACATTCCTGCCAGAAGGATATTAAAAGAGCTGGGCTTTGAAAATGTTTACGTTGTAAAAGAACAGGAGCTTCCAAACGGCGACTTCCCTACAGTCAGCTATCCAAATCCGGAAGCAGCGGAAGCTTTTGAACTTGGATTAAAGCTTGCAAAAGAGATCGATGCGGATCTGGTCCTTGCTACAGACCCGGATGCAGACCGTCTGGGAGTCCGTGTAAAGGATAAAAACGGCGAATACCATGATCTTACCGGAAATATGTCCGGCTGCCTTTTAGCAAACTATGAGATCGGTCAGAGAAAAGCCATAAACGGAAGCCTTCCGGAAGACGGCGCACTGATCAAGACCATTGTTACCAGTAACCTGGCAGATGCCATTGCCAAAGGATACGGAGTAAATCTGATCGAGGTGCTCACTGGCTTTAAGTTTATCGGCCAGCAGATCCTGGGCTTTGAAACAAGCGGAAAAGGCACCTATCTGTTTGGTTTTGAGGAAAGCTACGGCTGTCTGATCGGAACCTATGCAAGAGATAAAGACGCTATCGTGGCTACCATGGCTCTTTGTGAAGCAGCCGCTTATTATAAGACCCAGGGAAAAACACTTTGGGACGCTATGATAGAAATGTATGAAGAATACGGCTATTATAAAGATGACATACAGTCCGTGACCTTAAAAGGCATCGAAGGGCTTGCAAAGATCCAGGAGATCATGGAAACGTTAAGAAAGCAGCCGCCGGCAGAGTTTGCGGGACATAAGGTGGTATCCTTTAGAGATTATAAGAAAGACACTATTACAGACCTTGCCACAGGTGAGGTGAAACCTACAGGACTTCCTAACTCTAATGTTTTATACTATGATCTTACAGACGATGCCTGGGTATGCGTACGCCCGTCAGGTACAGAGCCGAAAGTAAAATTCTATTATGGAGTAAAAGGAACCTCCCTTGCAGATGCAGACGAAAAATCCGCTGCTATGGGTAAGGCTGTTCTTGACATGGTAAATTCCATGATGTAAGCTATGCCGAAAGAAAAAGAGAGTACATTTGATGAATTTGTGGATATTGTCCGCAGGCTGCGGAAAGAATGTCCCTGGGACAGTGTACAGACCCACGAAAGCCTGAAAGCCTGTCTTGAAGATGAGACTAGGGAGGTTATAGAAGGAATTGACATTCTGTCCGAAAGCGGCAGTGGGGAGAATCTCTGTGAAGAGCTGGGAGATCG
>CALIZJ010000058.1 GCA_938028845.1 uncultured Blautia sp. | reverse complement strand
AATGCAATGGGTGTTTTTTCCCTCTTTGGGAAAAAGACTCATTCCTGGCTGAGTTTGAAAAGTTTCTGGTTGAGTTCCTCCAGAACCTGGGCACGCCGGCCGAAGATGCGCACAGCGAAATCCCCTTCTGAGAGCTCTGTGACGGCTCCTTCCCAATCTTCTCCTTTTTCAAGGAGTTCCTGGACCTGTCCGGGAAAATCGGGAGATGAGGGACGGGTGAAAAAAAGATTGGACAGATGGGTGTAATCTTCGTACATTCCCATTCCCTCCATAGGAAAGAGATCGGGATCATAGCGGCTGTTGTCACGATAGATCAGACGCCCTTTCCTGCGGATTTCCACAAGATTATGATAGAAACGGTAGGCAAAGCGTTCTCCTCTGGCATACCGGCCGCAGGACAGGATTTCACCCATCTGGAAGCGGGAAGTCTCGTCTGAGAGAGAAATTTCCATACGGCTTTCAAAAGCAGAATCCTTAAAGGGAATGGTGGGCTGGGGGCAGTAACGAAAAAAAGTCCCCGGCTCTAAATGAACGACAGTCTTTCGCACCGCGCAGCCTTCGCGCATCTGGTGAATCTTATCGTAGGATTGTGAAAAGAATTCCATCCTGGCTCCGGAGCGTATATGAAAAGAAAAATCCTGGCAGTCCCCCTCCATGATTCCGGCGGAGGCGGAAAGGAGCATTACCTGGATGCCGCCCTTTTCCATAGGAAAAGGCTGCATGATCTTGTAGGGCGCAGTAAAAGAGACGTCCCGAAGATAAGTTTTTTCCTCTTTAAAATCCACATCCAGGGACAGGGTGGAGACTTTGCCAAACTGGTTTTTGCTCATAATTTTACATTCCTTCCAGAAGCACATTCTTTTTGATCCACTGGACTACCTGGTCCACATTTTCATTCCCGCGGATATTCGTAAAAATAAAGGGGCGTTCTCCCCGCATTTTTTTAGAATCCCGTTCCATGACGGCTAGGCTTGCCCCTACGTAGGGAGCCAGGTCGATCTTATTGATGACCAGAAGGTCGGAGCGGGTAATGCCGGGGCCGCCTTTTCTTGGGATTTTATCACCCTCAGAGACATCGATGACAAAGATAGTGGCATCCACCAGTTCCGGCGAGAAGGTGGCGGAAAGATTATCCCCGCCGCTTTCGATAAAGAGAAGCTGGATATCCGGGAATTTTTCCAGCATTTCGTCTACCGCCTCCAGGTTCATGGAAGCATCCTCCCGGATGGCTGTATGGGGGCATCCTCCGGTCTCCACCCCGATAATGCGTTCTCTTGGCATAACGCTGTTTTTGGCAAGGAATTCCGCGTCTTCTTTCGTATAGATATCATTGGTGATGACGCCGATGCTGTAATCCTTCGCCATGCACCGGGTCAGGGCTTCGATTAAAGCGGTCTTTCCGGAACCTACCGGTCCGGCCACTCCGATTTTTACATATGACATGATCGTATTACTCCTTACATAATGTATTAAGACATATAAAGCCTTGAATATAAGTATTCGTGTTCCATACAGCGCAGGTCAAAGGCTGGGGCGGACACACAGAACATTTCCTTTGAGCAGCTGATGGTCTCTTTTAAGATTTCCTGGAAAAGAGGATACATGTCCCTAAGCAGCCTCTGTCCGTCCGACTGGCTTAAAGGAATGGTCTTTACGCAGTTGGTGACGGAGGCGGAAGCTTGGGAATAAAGAAAAGCGCTTAATGTATCCATAAGAGGGATCCCGGCACAGGCGCAAAAGACGCCGTAGGCGCAGGGATGGCTGGAGGTTTTTCCCTGGCGTAATTTTATATAGGAGGAGAAAAAACCATCCAGATAAGGGGCATGCATGTGAAGCAGAGTTTTTATAAAACGGCTTCCCAGCTTTTTCGACGCTTCCCGGATTTCTTTAGGGATCCTGGAAGCCTCCAGGATCTCTTCTAAAGCGTCAAGGGAAGACAGATCCTGGCTGGAAGCCGCCTCGTAGGAGAGGCGGCCTGCCATGAGGTCTGTGTATAGAAAATTATAGCGCAGCCGGTTATGCAGGTATTCCCTGGCTGTGTCATAGTCATGGACCAGCCCCTTTTGAATGTAAGTTTCCAGGCCGTAGGAGTGAGAATAGCCTCCTATGGGAAAAAGGGAGTCGTTCAGCTGTAAAAGAAGAAACTGATTTTCCAGATTCTGCATTTTATATACCGCTCCTTTTTCAATGGTGATGATGGCCGTGTCCGCTGCCTGAGGAAATCCGTCGGGCAAAATCCAGCTTTTGAACAATTTTTTCAGCGGATACCCCGTGAAGCTTGGAAAGCATTAAAAGCATCGGCTCATTGTATGGGGTGAGGAAGGTATAGCTGTCCTCTCCGTAAAAAAGCGGCGCGTGACGGTTTCCGATCTCATAGCAGACCTTGGGGATCATAAAAGCGTGGTCAGCGGACACTGTGATATGGATTACTTCGCATGGAGGCGTATGTACACTAATGACAAGATCATCATCCATATAGATCACATCGCCTTCAAACAGACCTCTGGTAAGGATGGAATCATCCATACGGATTCCTACCTCACGGCCTGTGTCAGTTACCTTTCTGTGGATTTTTTTAAAAGCCTCGTCCCATTCAATATCCACATATTCCATGGATTTTCCAGATACGTCAAGGGTATCTAAAGTTCCCAGCAGTTTTTCACAAATCATGTTTGTATCTCCTAACAAAATAATTTTCGTTGCCGGTCAGCTTGTTACCGGCAGCGTTTTTTATGCTTACCACATGCCGATGAGCATAAGAAGTCCGGGAATCCATGCGGTCACGATACCCTCAAAGATCTGCAGATAAGGAACAAATTTCCCAAGTTTTTTATGGCAGATATCTTCCACAAAAGAGGTGCCCCAAAGGATTGCCCATAAATACCAGATGGCTGCCCAGCGCCAGTCTGCAGTGATGCCCAGGGCTTCGCTTCCGGTAAGCCCTTCAAGCGTTCCGAATACCAGGGCATTTACAGCCACAAAGGTGGAAAACCAGGCAAAAGGGATAGGACTTAATTTCTGCAGTTTTACGAAGGCTACGAAAAGGTAGGTAAAGCCGAATAGCAGTCCTGTGCCCGCGGCGTAATAATTTCCCATGACCAGGTTTACCCCATTGATGAAAATAGAAAGGCCTCCGGTAAGGATATTCATAACGGCAGCAGATTTTCCGTCTACCTTATAAAGCGTACACATGCCGTTGTTGATTAGTACGATTCCTACAAATAATAAACAAACACCTAACATGATCGATCTCCCCTTTTATTTTAGAATAAGCTGTAAAGCTGAGTAAGCGGAAGCTTTTTCGCAGGACTGGAAGTGATGTGCTCTCCGTTTACACGAACCTCATAGGTTTCGGGGTTCACTGTGATCTCCGGGGTCTCGCTGTTGAATTTCATATCTTTCTTTCCTACATTGCGGCAGCCTGATACAGGCACTACCGTTTTTTCAAGATGATATTTTTCCTTTACCTTCTCGTCCATCGCCGCTTTAGAGACAAAAGTGAGGCAGGAGGCATATTTTGCCTTGCCCTGGGCGGCGAACATGGGCTTATACATAACCGGCTCGCAGGTAGGAATGGAAGCGTTTGCATCGCCCATTTTAGAGGCGATGATCATGCCGCCTTTGATGATGATATCCGGTTTGATTCCGAAGAACATAGGATTCCACAGAACCAGATCCGCAAATTTGCCCACTTCCACAGAACCCACATAGGAGGAAACTCCATGGGTGATGGCCGGGTTGATAGTGTATTTGGAAATATAACGCTTTACACGGAAATTGTCATTGTCATGTCCCTGATCTTCAGGAAGAACGCCGCGCTCGTCTTTCATTTTGCTCGCTGTCTGCCAGGTCCGGGTGATCACCTCGCCTACACGGCCCATTGCCTGGGAATCAGAACTCATCATGGAGAAAATTCCCATATCGTGCAGCACATCCTCCGCGGCAATGGTTTCCGGACGAATCCGGGAATCCGCAAAGGCCACATCCTCCGGTATTCTTTTATCCAGGTGATGGCATACCATCAGCATGTCCAGATGCTCATCCAGAGTGTTTACGGTGAAGGGCATGGTGGGATTCGTGGAGGAGGGCAGTACATTAGGAGCTGCCGCCGCACGTATGATATCCGGTGCATGTCCGCCGCCGGCACCCTCTGTGTGGTAGGTATGGATTGTCCTTCCGGCGATAGCTGCCAGGGTATCCTCCACGCAGCCGCCTTCATTTAAGGTGTCCGTATGGATCGCCACCTGTACGTCGTAATCGTCCGCCACATTTAAGCAGTGGTCGATAGCGGCAGGAGTGGATCCCCAGTCCTCATGAAGCTTTAAGCCCATGGCTCCGGCGCGGATCTGTTCCTCAAGAGCTTTTTCATCGGAACAATTTCCCTTTCCTAAAAGACCTATGTTCATGGGGTATTCTTCGCATGCCTTAAGCATCATTTCCATATTCCATGGACCCGGGGTACAGGTGGTGGCGTTTGTGCCGTCCGTAGGTCCGGTTCCTCCGCCGATCATAGTGGTAACGCCGCTGTAGAGGGCGCATTCCACCTGTTGGGGAGAAATAAAATGAATATGGGTGTCCAGGCCGCCGGCTGTAAGGATCAGGCCCTCCCCGGCCAGAGCTTCAGTGGAAGCCCCCACACTCATGCCAGGGGTAACCCCGTCCATGATGTCCGGATTTCCTGCTTTTCCGATACCGGCGATCTTTCCGTCCTTGATGCCGATATCTGCTTTATAAATTCCTGTGTAATCCACTACCAGAGCATTGGTGATGACAAGATCCAGGGCGTCACGGCTTGTGGCCATCACGGACTGGCCCATGCCGTCCCGCAGGGTTTTGCCGCCCCCGAATTTTGATTCGTCTCCATAAGTGGTATAGTCTTTTTCTACCTGGATGACCAGGCTGGTATCCGCCAGACGCACCTTGTCGCCTGTGGTGGGACCATACATCATTGCGTATTTGTCAGCAGATATTTTTATGCTCATGTCTATTCCTCCGTAATTTATATGATAAAGCCTTTTTGTCTTGCCTTTTCCAGGGAAGCCTCCTTCGTAGCAGGGGAAACCTGGGCACAGGTCAGGTCGTTAAGCCCAAAGACTCTCTTTGTTCCGCCCATAGCGGTGAGAGTGACTTCTTTTTCCTCGCCGGGCTCGAAACGTACCGAGGTGCCGGAAGGGATATCTAAATGAAAACCGTAAGCTTTTTCCCTGTCAAAGACAAGACAGCGGTTGACCTCAAAAAAATGATAATGGGAGCCGACCTGGACCGGACGGTCCCCTGTATTTACAACCATGAGGGTCACGGTGGGCTTTCCTTCATTGAGAGTGATCTCTCTGTCAAGGGGCATGATTTCTCCAATTTTCATAGCAGTGGTTCCTTTCTGTATGTATTTGCTTATTGAATGGGATTGTGTACGGTGACAAGCTTTGTTCCGTCCGGGAAGGTAGCTTCCACCTGGATTTCCGTGACCATGTCGGCAACTCCGTCCATTACGTCGTCTTTTGAAAGGATCTTGGCGCCAAGCTGCATCAGCTCTGTCACTTCCTTTCCGTCCCGGGCCATCTCCATCAGCTCAGAGCTTATGTAGGCGACAGCCTCTGCATAATTCAGCTTCAGGCCTCTTGCCTGTCTTTCTTTGGCAAGGCTGCCTGCTAGATGCAGCAGGAGCTTTTCCTGTTCCTTTTGTGTTAAACGCATATGTAAACCTCCTTGTATTGATGTGCAAGGAAAGCACAAAAAAAGACAAGGCGCCTTAAAAAGAGACGTCCTTGTCTGTTTATGCTTTCTTTATAAGAAAACCTCCGGATTTTCCCTTGGGGCTTTCTGTTTTTGAAAACTTTACCATAAGTAAAAAGAAATGTCAAATATTTTTAGGTGAAAAATTCATGGTATGTAAAGAAAAAGAGGTTTGTTGAATGGGGAAAACGTGTTATAATAAAAAATATGAATGATAGATTGTAAAAATTTTCCGTAAAAATAAGCAGTTTACGGAAAATAATAATTCATTTTATAACAGAACAAGGAGAACATAATGAAATTTATTTCGTGGAATGTGAACGGAATCCGGGCATGCCTTTCCAAAGGCTTTGAAGAAAGCTTTCAGAAGTTGGATGCCGATATTTTTTGCCTTCAGGAAACTAAGTGCCAGGAAGGACAGGTAGAGCTTGCCCTTCCTGGCTATCACCAGTACTGGAATTACGCGAACCGCCGGGGCTATTCCGGAACGGCTATATTTACAAAGAAAGAGCCAATCTCCGTTTCCTACGGAATGGGCATGGAAGAGCACGACAAAGAAGGAAGGCTGATCACCCTGGAATTTGAGGATTTTTATTTCCTCACAGTCTATACCCCTAATTCCCAGAGTGAGCTGAAGCGGCTTTCTTACAGAATGGACTGGGAAAGAGACTTTCTCGCCTATATGTGCAGGCTTGAAGAAAAAAAGCCGGTCATCTGCTGCGGAGATATGAACGTGGCCCATCAGGAGATCGATCTGAAAAATCCCAAGACAAACCATAAAAACGCGGGCTTTACAGACGAGGAAAGAGCCTGCTTTACAAAGATCCTGGAGAGTGGTTTTATTGACACTTTCCGGTATTTTTATCCTGACGCGGAAGGGATTTATTCCTGGTGGTCTTATCGTTTCCGGGCCAGAGAAAAGAATGCAGGGTGGAGGATTGATTATTTCCTTGTATCTTCTTCTTTAAAAGAATGTCTTAAGGACGCTTCCATCCATACAGAGATCATGGGTTCTGATCATTGTCCCGTTGAGCTGGATATTGTTTAGCGTAAGGCATAGCTTTGTGAAGCGAATTTTAAATGCCAAATTGCCCGTGCTGTTAGTTTGGATATGAATGTGTCAGTGCACTAGTAACCATAAAAGAGAAAAGGAGGGTGTTATATGCCAAGCCATAAGATTACCCGCATAGAAAAAGGGTTCCCAATCTTTTTGGGAGCAAATAAAATACGGAATGGGTATAATTTCGCGCTGGAGGTACAGAAAGGAATAGAGGCCTCCCTTGTTCTATATCGGAAAAGAGCAAAACAGCCCACACAGGAAATCCCTCTTACAGAAGAATACAGAAGCGGAGAGATACGCTCCATTTTTTTGCCTGATTTTCCGGCGGAGGAATATGAATATAATTACAGAATCAACGGAAAGATCGTACAGGATCCCTGTACCTATGCCATTCATGGAAGAGAACGCTTCGGCGTCCTTCCCAAGGAATGGGATGAACACAGGATCCGGTGCGGTTTTCTAAAAGAAGAGTTCTATGACTGGGAAGGGGATGACGGACTGGACGTCCCCTATCAGGATATGATCCTTTATAAAGTTCACGTAAGAGGCTATACCAAGCAATATAAGCTGCCTGCGAAAGAAAAGGGTACATTTGCGGGACTTGGGGAGATGATCCCCTATTGGAAAGATCTGGGGATCAATGCGGTGGAACTGATGCCTGCCTACGAGTTTTTTGAGATCCTGCCAGAGGAAGAAAAAACAGGAATGGTCACAGAAAAACGCAGGGAAGGAAAGGTAAACTTCTGGGGATATATGCCGGGCTATTACTTTGCCCCCAAAAGCGCGTACTGTGCTACAGATAATCCCCAGAGAGAATTTTGCGATTTCATAAAAAAGCTCCATAAAGCAGGAATCGCATGTATTATGGAAATGTATTTTCCAGCAGAGATAAACGGAGTGATCGCCCTGCGCACCCTGCAGTTCTGGAAACTTTATTATCATGTGGACGGGTTTCATCTGTCCGGGGAAGGCGTACCGATGAAGCTGATCTTAAGGGATAAGCTTCTGGCAGATACCAAGCTGATGTTTCCGGGAGTGGATATGGACAGCGCTTTTCACGGCGAACCTCATTTATACCGGAATGTGGCAGAGTACAACGACAGCTTTCAGAGGGACATGCGGCGCTTCCTAAAAAGCGATGAGGATACTATACAGGGAGCAGCGTACTATATTAAAAGAAATCCGGATGACCACAGCGCAGTGAATTACATGACCAGCCAGGACGGATTTACCCTTATGGATCTGGTATCTTATAACTATAAACATAACGAGGCCAACGGAGAAGACAATAACGATGGCAGCAGCTATAATTTTTCCTGGAACTGCGGGGTAGAAGGCCCCAGCAGAAAGACTGCCGTCCGGCAGATGCGTGAAAAACAGGTGCGGAACGCTTTTTTATTCATGCTTTTAAGCCAGGGAGTACCCATGCTGTACGGCGGAGATGAGTTTGGAAATTCTCAGGAGGGAAATAATAATGCCTACTGCCAGGATAACGCTGTAGGCTGGATCGACTGGAAAAGCTACCGGAAAAATATCGGTATTTATCAATTTGTAAAAGCTGCCATAGCCTTTCGCAAGGCGCACCCCATTCTCCACATAGACAAGGAATTGCGGGGCGTGGACTATAAGACCAAGGGCTGCCCGGATATTTCCTTCCATGGGGAGAGGGCATGGTATCTAAATACGGATAATACCTGCCGCCTTTTAGGCGTCATGTACTGCGGCGCTTATGCGAAAAGGGAGGACGGGACTAAGGATGATTTCATCTATGTGGGCTATAATCTTCACTGGGAAACAAGAAAGATTGCCCTTCCTAATCTTCCGGGGGGTATCAAATGGAAAAAGGCTGCAGATACCTCAGATATGTCCGGCTGTGGATTTTATGAGGAAATGCAGGAACAGGACGAAAAGACAATAGAAATCCCTCCGCGCACCATTGTGGTGCTGGTGGGCAAATAGGAGGCGGGATCAAATGCATCCATGGCTGCATTTTAAAACGATAACAAAACATAAATTAATGGTGATGAGATACTGTTTCCGTATAGGGCTGTATAAACAGGGACTTCTTCACGACATGTCTAAGTATTCCCCCGCGGAATTTCTGGTAGGCTGCAAATATTATCAGGGAGACAGAAGCCCGAATAATGCGGAAAGAGAAGAGAAAGGTGTTTCTCTTTCCTGGCTTCATCATCAGGGGAGAAACCGCCATCATTTTGAGTACTGGATCGATTATTCCCTGGATGGAGAGCATGTGATTATGGGAGCCCAGATGCCGAGAAGGTATGTGGCGGAGATGGTGATGGACCGGATCAGCGCTTCCCGTACGTATCTCGGAGAGGCGTATACGAACAGGGAACCTCTTAAATATTTCCTGAAAAGCAAGGAAAAACTGTGGTTTATCCATCCCAAGACGAAAAAAGAGCTGGAGGCGCTTCTTCGCATACTTCATGACCATGGAGAGAAGAAGACTCTGCGTTATATAAAATATGTGTATTTAAAAAAATAGGAGGAAAGTGCCGCGGATGAAAAAATACGATTATCTGATAGTAGGAGCCGGACTTTTTGGCGCGGTTTTCGCCCATGAAGCGGCGAAACGGAATAAAACCTGCCTTGTGATCGATAAAAGAGATCACATAGGCGGAAATATTTATACGGAAGAAGTGGAGGGGATCCAGGTGCACCGGTATGGGGCACATATCTTTCACACTTCAAGGAAAAAGGTATGGGAGTATATTAACCAGTTTGCAGAGTTTAACCATTTTGTCAATTCTCCCATTGCCATCTATAAGGATGAACTGTATAACCTGCCCTTTAATATGAATACCTTTCATCAGCTCTGGGGAGTGAAGACTCCTGCGCAGGCCAAGGCAAAGATCCAGGAGCAGATTGCCAGGATGCATATCACCCATCCGAAAAACCTGGAAGAGCAGGCATTGGCCTTGGTGGGACAGGATGTGTACGAAAAACTGGTGGAGGGCTATACCAGGAAACAGTGGGGAAGGGAATGTAAGGATCTTCCTGCGTTTATCATTAAGCGTCTTCCCCTTAGGTATACATTCGACAATAATTACTTTAAAGATCCTTATCAGGGAATCCCAAAAGGAGGCTATACAAGGATTGTTAAAAAGCTTTTGGAAGGCGTACAGGTGGTCCTGAACACAGACTTTTTTGCGAACCGGGAAGAATTGACGGAGCAGGCGGAGAAGATCCTGTTTACCGGAATGATTGATGAATTTTATGATTACTGCTATGGAGAATTGGAATACCGTTCCTTAAGGTTTGAGACAGAAGTGCTGGACATGGCGAATTACCAGGGCAATGCCGTTGTAAATTATACGGATTATGAAGTGCCTTATACCCGCGTCATAGAACATAAGCATTTCGAATTCGGTACCCAGAAAAAGACAGTGATCACAAGAGAGTATTCAGCGGAATGGGAGAAGGGCCGGGAGCCCTATTATCCCATCAATGACCCCAAGAACGATGAGCTGTTCGGAAAATACGAACGCCGTGCTCTGGAGGAAAAGAACGTACTGTTCGGCGGACGCCTGGGCATGTATAGGTACATGGATATGGACCAGGTGATCGAAGAAGCTCTTGCCATGGCGGAATCAGAGCTTGCATACGAAGAATCATAAGAAGAAAGGAAAGTACAGATAGATGGATACACCTACAATCGCACAGTATTATCGGGAAGCGGACCCTATGAAGAGGAAAGCCCTTTTGGAACAATCTATAGAAGCCGGAGAGGAGCCGGAAGCAAATGCCATAAGAAAAGAACTGTGGGACCTAAGATATGAAGGTCCTTCCGAGCTGGGCCCCAAGACTAGGGCGGACGGCTATCTGGGCTTGTGGATGCTCATGGAATTCAACCGGGACGCGGGAAAAAGGATTTTTGGCGGGAAAAGCGCCAGAAAAGAGATTGTAAAAAGTCTGAGTAAGCTGAAATTCAAAGAAATCAGGGAAAAAAGTGCCCTCCATGAAGAACTTCTCTACCGGGAGTGCTGCCATTTAGTAAAACTTTATATGGAATTAAGCGAAAAAGATAAAAGCTATAATTCCGTGCTCTGCGGAATACTGACCATGAACAGTGAAAAAGCCAAGAAAAAACTTCAGCACGACATTTATGAGACAGCCATCCTGCTTCCTCCATCTATAGGCATGGAAGAAGAACTGGAGCTGATCACTAAGGCGGCGAGGGAAATGTACGAGGTTCATTTCCCAGGAGAAGGCGGAATAGAGATGCTGGAAAAAAAGGAATAAGATTCGCAAATAGATGTAAAATAAAAAGAAAAGTACAGGAGGAAACCATGAAGATAGAATGTCTGTCTGCATACGAAGTGATAAGTAAAGAAACATTAACAGATATCCGGTCAGAGGGTTGGATTCTCCGCCATAAAAAGACGGGAGCCCGGGTGATGCTCATAGAAAACGAGGATGAAAATAAAGTATTCAACATTGCTTTTTGCACCCCTCCCAAAAACAGCACTGGAGTGGCGCATATACTGGAACACAGCGTTTTATGCGGATCCAGGGAATTCCCGCTTAAGGATCCCTTTGTTGAGCTGGTAAAGGGCTCTTTAAACACGTTTTTAAACGCCATGACTTACCCGGATAAGACCTGTTATCCAGTGGCAAGCTGCAATGACCAGGATTTCCAGAATCTTATGCATGTGTATCTGGATGCGGTATTTTATCCTAATATTTATCAGAAGGAAGAAATTTTCCGTCAGGAGGGCTGGAGTTACCACATGGAAAAAACAGAAGGCCCCCTGTCGTACAATGGCGTTGTCTATAATGAGATGAAGGGAGCTTTTTCTTCTCCGGACGAGGTGCTGGAGAGGGAGATCATGAATTCTCTTTTTCCGGACAATGCCTATGGCTTTGAATCCGGAGGGAATCCGGATAATATACCTGAGCTGACATATGAAGAGTTCCTGGATTTTCACAGAACGTATTACCATCCGTCCAACAGCTTTATATATTTATATGGAAACATGGATATGGCGGAAAAGCTAGACTTCATTGACAAACATTATCTGTCCGGATTTGAGACGCTGACAGTGGACTCAGCCATTTCGGAGCAGGAGGCTTTTCCGGCCATGAAGGATCTCACCCTTCCTTACCCGGTTTCGGAGAACGAAGGAGAAGAGGACAATGCCTACCTTTCTTACAACATGGTGGTAGGAAACGCCATGGACGATAAGGTGCGGATGGCCTTTGAGGTTTTAGATTACGCCCTTTTAAGTGCGCCGGGAGCGCCTCTGAAAAAAGCCCTTCTGGATAAGAGGATCGGAAAGGATATCTACGGTTCCTACGATGACGGGATCCTGCAGCCTTATTTCACTATAGTAGCCAAAGGGGCAAACCAGGAGAAAAAAGAAGAGTTCGTATCAACGATACGGGAGATCCTTACAGAAATCACGGAAAAGGGAATTGATAGAAAATCCGTGGAAGCCGGGATCAATTATATAGAATTCCGTTACCGGGAAGCGGATTATTCCGGCTATCCCAAGGGACTGATGTATGGGCTGGATATCCTTGGAAACTGGCTTTACACAGACGAAAAGCCTTTCGCGGCGGTTTCCCAGCTTCAGGTCTTTGAAGAATTAAAGAAAGATTTGGATGAGGGCTATTTCGAGAAGCTGATCCGGACGTATCTGCTGGATAATACACACGGTTCTGTACTTGCCCTTGTACCGGAGAAAGGGCTGGCAGCCCAAAGAGAAAAACGCCTGGCAGAGAAGCTTGAGGAATACCGGACAAGCTTAAGCGAGAAAGAGCGGGAAGCCATTGTAGAAAAGACAAAGGCCCTGGCGGCTTATCAGGAAGCGGAGGAAGATCCCAAGGCTCTTGCCTGCATCCCTATGCTAAGGAGAGAGGATATCAAGAAAGAAGCAGGGCATTTCTTTAACCAGGAGCTTTGGATAGAAGACAGCCTGTTTTTATACCACAATGTGTGTACCAACGGCATCGGCTATGTAAATCTTTTATTCGATTTGAAGGCTGTAGAGCCGGAAGAAATTCCCTATCTGGGACTGTTAAAGGCAGTCCTTGGATATGTGGATACGGAACATTATTCCTACGGGGAGCTGTTTAACGAGATCAACGCCAGCACAGGAGGAATCCAGTGCGGGGTGGAGGTGTTCGAACAGTCAGATTCTACAGAGGAATTCCGTGCAATGTTCGCAGTGAGAGGAAAGGCCCTTTATCCTAAGATGGGCTTCCTCTTCCAGATGATAGAAGAAATATTAAATACCTCTAAGGTGGAGGATACCAAGCGTTTATACGAGATCATTGCCCAGGCCAAGTCAAGAGCCCAGGCAAGCCTGGTGAGCGCAGGACATTCCACTGCCGTGCTCCGTGCCACTTCCTATCATTCGCCTATGGCGGCCTTCCAGGACGAAATGGCGGGTATCGGGTACTACCAATTCATCGAAAAGCTGGAGAAGGAATTCGAAGAGAGAAAACAGGAGACTGTAGACAAGCTTAAGGAATTAATGAAAAAGATCCTTCGCCCGGAATACTTCTCCATCAGCTACACAGGAGAAGAAAACTCTGTAAAAGAAGTAAAAGAGCTTGCAGCCGCTCTTAAAAAGAAACTTCATACAGAGCTGGTTTCCCTGCCTGAAAAAACATTGAAGTGCGTTAAGAAAAACGAAGGCTTCACCACTTCCGGACAGGTCCAGTATGCTGCGCAGACAGGAAATTTCCTCAGAAAGGGTTTTTCTTATACAGGAGCCCTGGATATTTTAAAGGTTGCCTTAAGCTATGATTATCTTTGGATGAACCTTCGGGTGAAAGGCGGCGCTTATGGATGCATGAGCGGTTTCCGCAGAAACGGAGAAAGCTTTTTCGTTTCTTACCGGGACCCCCATCTGGGCCGTACCTATGAAGTCTTCGCGGGAATTCCTGATTATATCCGTAATTTCCAGGCGGACGAGCGTGAGATGACGAAATATATCATCGGTACCATCAGCGGCAAGGATACGCCGAAAACTCCGCAGATGCAGGGTGCTGTGTCAAAGACCGCATATTTTACCGGAGTATCGGAAGAAATGATACAAAAAGAAAGAGACCAGATCCTAAACGCCACCCTGGAAGATATGAAAAACCTTGCGCCGCTGGTGGAAGCGATCCTCGCGGATCAGGATATCTGTGTAGTGGGCAGCGAAAGCGCCATTAAAAAGGAAGAAAAACGGTTTAAAGAAATAAAACCATTGATCTCCTGCTGAAAGAAAATCAGAGAGGATACGTACAATGAATGAAAAATTTAAATCTGGCTTTGCCGCCATTATCGGGAGACCAAATGTAGGAAAATCAACCCTGATGAACCACCTGATCGGCCAGAAGATAGCCATTACCTCAAAGAAGCCCCAGACTACCAGAAACCGGATCCAGACAGTGTATACCTGTGAGGACGGGCAGATTATTTTTTTAGACACGCCGGGCATCCACAAGGCGAAAAACAAGCTGGGAGAATATATGGTACAGGTGGCGGAGCGCACCCTTAAGGACGTGGATGTGATACTGTGGCTGGTGGAGCCTACGGACTTTATCGGAGCAGGAGAACGTCATATCGCAGAGGAATTAAAGGGGCTTTCTATTCCAGTGATCCTTGTGATAAACAAAGTGGATACCGTGGATAAAGAAAAAATCCTGAAATCCATTGACACCTACCGAAAATTATACGACTTTGACGAGATCATTCCCGTGTCCGCTCTTCGGGGAATCAACACGGAGGATATCATAAGCTCCATCTTAAAATATCTGCCTTATGGTCCCATGTTTTACGATGAGGATACCGTGACGGACCAGCCCCAGAGACAGATCGTGGCGGAGATCATCCGGGAAAAGGCTCTTCATGCCCTGGACGAGGAGATTCCACATGGGATCGCGGTGGCCATTGACCGTATGAAGCCACGGCCTGGAAAAGGTTCCCTTATTGATATAGACGCCACCATTATCTGTGAAAAAGAATCCCATAAGGGCATTATCATCGGGAAACAGGGAGCCATGCTGAAAAAGATCGGAAGCAACGCCCGGTATGAGCTGGAGCGGATGCTGGAAGCCAAGGTGAACCTGAAGCTTTGGGTAAAGGTGAAGAAGGACTGGCGGGACAGTGATTTTCTCATTAAAAATTTCGGTTATGATAAAAAGGAAATCTGACAGATGAGTGACCTGATCACAGTACAGGGCGTGGTGCTGTCCTCCATGCCTATGGGAGAATATGATAAAAGGATCGTTCTCCTTACGAGAGAGAGGGGGAAAATATCTGCGTTCGCCAAAGGCGCCAGAAGGCCCAACAGCCCTTTTCTGGCGGCGGCGAACCCCTTTGTCTTCGGAACCTTTACTTTATATGAAGGAAGGACAAGCTATACGTTGAACCAGGTTTCTGTAAGCCATCATTTCGTAGAGCTTGCGTCTGCCTATCCGGGCGTGTACTATGGATATTATTTTTTAGAGCTGGCGGATTATTTCGGACATGAGGGGACGGACGAAAGGGAGATGATGAATCTTCTGTACGTTTCGGTGAAGGCTTTGCTGAATCCCCATATTGACGACAGACTGGTGCGCTGTATTTATGAGCTTCGCGCCATGGCGGTCCAGGGGCTTTGCCCCGGGCTTTTTCAGTGTATGTCCTGTGAAAGGGAGATGGGAGAGAAAGAAAGGATATTTTTTTCTCAGGAAAACCATGGAATACTCTGCGAAAGCTGTGCGGCAGGCGTAAGGGATGCACGGGCAATATCAGGAGCGGCCCTTTACGCTATGCAGTTTATTGTCAGTACGCCTATGGGGAAGCTGTATACCTTTTCTGTTGCAGAGGAGGTCCTTTCTGAACTGGAAAGAGTGATCCATACATACACCGACCGCAATACGGACCGTAAGTTTAAAAGTCTGGAAATCCTTAAAATGATGAGTTAGGATGAGTTAGCGGTCTGTTTCAGATAAATTTTATTGAAAAAAAAAGCATATGCGAGTATAATCCATATGAGTTTATAAAAAATGAGGAGAGATACGATATTATGGAAAAAACAATGGAGAAAATTGTGGCTCTGGCAAAAGCCAGAGGATTTGTCTATCCAGGCTCCGAGATTTATGGAGGACTTGCCAATACCTGGGATTACGGCAATCTGGGCGTGGAATTAAAAAATAATGTAAAGAGAGCATGGTGGCAGAAATTTATCCAGGAATCCCCATATAATGTAGGCGTGGACTGTGCCATCCTTATGAATCCTCAGACTTGGGTGGCATCCGGACATTTGGGCGGATTTTCCGACCCCCTTATGGACTGCAGGGAATGTCATGAACGCTTTCGTGCGGACAAGCTGATCGAAGATTTCTGTGCGGAAAATCAGATCGCTTTAGAAGGTTCTGTGGACGCGTGGTCACAGGAGCAGATGATGGATTTTATCAAGGAACATAATATCCCCTGCCCTACCTGCGGCAAGCATAACTTTACAGATATCCGTCAGTTTAATCTGATGTTTAAAACTTTCCAGGGTGTTACGGAAGATGCCAAGAATACGGTTTATTTAAGACCGGAAACAGCCCAGGGTATTTTCGTAAACTTTAAAAATGTCCAGAGGACTTCTAGGAAGAAGATTCCTTTCGGCATCGGACAGATCGGAAAATCTTTCCGAAACGAGATCACTCCAGGAAACTTTACTTTCCGTACCCGTGAATTTGAGCAGATGGAGCTGGAGTTTTTCTGTGAGCCGGGTACAGACCTTGACTGGTTTGCCTATTGGAAAAAGTTCTGTCTTGACTGGCTGAGCTCTCTTGGATTAAAAGAGGACGAGGTGCGCTACCGTGATCACGATAAGGAAGAATTGAGCTTCTACAGCAAAGCCACCACAGACGTGGAATTTTTATTCCCCTTCGGCTGGGGCGAGCTTTGGGGGATTGCTGACAGGACAGATTACGATCTGACTCAGCACCAGAATGTATCCGGACAGGATATGAGCTATTTTGACGATGAAAAGAAAGAAAAATATGTACCCTATGTAATCGAGCCTTCTCTTGGGGCAGACCGTATGGTCCTGGCATTTTTGTGCAGCGCTTACGATGAGGAAGTGCTGGATGCAGAAAAAAATGACGTGCGTACGGTGCTTCATTTCCATCCGGTTCTTGCTCCGGTGAAGATCGGCGTGCTGCCTTTGTCTAAAAAACTGGCAGAAGGGGCAGAGAAGATTTATCATCAGCTATCCAAGAAATATAACTGCGAGTATGATGACCGTGGAAATATCGGAAAGCGCTACAGAAGACAGGATGAGATCGGAACGCCTTTCTGCATCACCTACGATTTTGACTCAGAGACAGACGGAGCTGTGACTGTGCGTGACAGAGACACCATGGAGCAGGTTCGCGTAAAGATCGATGAGCTGGAAGCTTATTTTGCAGATAAATTTACCTTTTAAGTCGAAAACCCCGCACTTGCTGCGGGGTTTTTGGACCTTGCGGCAGTATTTTTATAGACTTTTTATTTTTTATCACAGAATGTTACGAAAGTTATCACCAAATGGACACAATTTCTTTTTATTATAGACACATAAATTAAAAAAGAAAGGAACTGGTGACAGGTATGAAACGTAAATATGCAGCTATGGTATTGGGGTTAGCAGTAACACTATCTTCTATGAATGTATATCCAGTCATTGCGGCTGATGATGCTACTGCGACAGAAGAGGCAGCGGATACAGAGGCTGCAGATGAGACCACTGACGAAACTGCTACAGATGAGACTACTACAGAGGATACGACAGAAGACGCGTCAGCTGAGACTGCGGCAGAGGAAGTCGTATATGGTCAGGTAACTGCAGTAGATGAGGAGACAGTTACCGTTTCTATTGGAAATATGTATGACAGTGTTGCTGTAGAGGTAGGCGAAGATGCATCCGCAGAGGAGACAACTGATGATACCACAGCGGCGGATGATACAGCGGAAGAGACAACAGATGATGCGGCAGCAGAGGAAGAGACAACAGACGATGCAGCAGCAGAAGAAGAGACAACGGATGATGCTTCCGCAGAAGCAGAAGATACCGCTTCCAGCGACATGTCTGTAGAACAGTCTAAAGAGCTGGAGCTTACAGACGAGGAATGGACAATCTACTTAAATGAGGATGTGGCACTTCAGAAACAGACCGCACCGGAAATGCAGGTTACCGTTGTAGAAGCTACCACAGACAGCACAGCTACAGACGAGACAACTACAGATGAGACAGCAACAGATGATGCAGCAGCAGAAGAGACAACCACAGATGAGACAGCAACAGATGATGCGGCAGCAGACGAGACAACCACAGACGAGACAGCAACAGATGATGCGGCAGCAGACGAGACAACCACAGACGAGACAGCAA
>CALIZJ010000057.1 GCA_938028845.1 uncultured Blautia sp. | reverse complement strand
CTTTGCTGTATGATGATCGATCCGGATGAAGAAGGAACAATCGCTTTCTTAAGAGGAAAAGAAGAGTATTGTGAGGAAATCCAAAATGCCTATGCGGAAACGAAAAGGATAGACAGAAGCTATATAACGGCGGAGCTGGAAAATACGATAACCGGATGGAAAATGATCAGTGCGGTAAAGAAATCAGAGCTATTTCAGGAAAATTATCTGATAGGAGGTTTGATTTTTGGTGTGATCCTTGCGGTAGTTGCTGCCGGATTTTTCATAGCGAAGATCATTTCTGAGTGGATTTACCGCCCGCTTCATAAGCTGGAAGGGATTATTGAAGAAGTGGGGGAAGGAAACAGAAATATTACAGAAGAGTTTGGAGAAAATGAAATCGGGAAGATTGGAACAAAGTTTAAGACAATGGTAAATCATAATCTGGAGCTTCGGGAACATTTGCTTTCCAGTCAGCTGAAAGAGCGGGAATCGGAGCTTTTGCTTTTACAGGCACAGATAAACCCACATTTTTTGTATAATACTCTGGATTCTTTATATTGTATGGCTGTGATCCATGAAGCGGACGATATGGCGGAGATGGTGGAAGCCTTGTCTGATACCTTCCGTCTTAGTTTGAATAAGGGGAATAAGCTGATTCTCGCAAAGGACGAACTTAATCATGTACGATCTTATATGAAAGTGCAGAATTTCCGTTACGGAGAAAGGTTCCATTTGGATATTCAAGTGGACGAGGCGGTGGAAAGTTGTTATATCTTAAAATTTATTTTGCAGCCTTTTGTAGAAAATGCTATGTATCATGGGCTGGAGCCGAAGCTGGGTAATGGAAAAATTGTAGTGAGGGGAAGAAAGACAGGCGATAATCTGGAGTTTACCATAGAGGATGATGGTGTAGGAATATCGGATGTCACTGTGCTGGAAAAAGGGTACGGTGTGTCAAATGTAAGAGAAAGGATTGCCCTTTACTATGGGGAGGGGTACGGCGTGAAATTTGAAAGTCTGCCGGGAAAAGGAACAAAAGTATATATAAAAATTTCTGCCGTATATACGAAAGGAGAAATATTGAATGAGAAAAGTTGTGATCGTAGATGATGAGTATATAGTAGTAAAGGGAATACAGGCAATGATCGCCCGTGAGAAAATGGATTTTCAGGTGGTAGGACATGCTTTAAACGGGATTGATGGGCTTTCGTTAATTTTAGAACAGAAACCGGATCTTGTGATCAGTGATATCCGTATGCCCGGAATGGACGGACTGTCTTTAATAGAGGCGGCAAGGGAGGAATGTCCGGATACGGTTTTTGTGGTGATCAGCGGCTATCAGGAATTTGAGTATGCGAGAAAGGCGCTGTCCCTTGGGGTGAAGGGATACATCGATAAACCAATAACCATATCCAAGGTTCGCGACACTTTAGAGATGGCAGAGGAAGTGCTTTCCAAAAGTGAGGCGGATCACGAAAAGATAAAAAAGAATTATCAGGAGGCATGCGCCAGACTGAACGACCGGATCAGGGAGAAAAAATATGAAGAACACGAGATGTTTTTGGGAGAAGTGCTGGAAGCGCTGAAAAATTATGCTCCTTCCTTAGCGGAATATAAGGAGGAAAGCTATAAGCTGATCTGTATGTCTTTTGGTATTTTTTATGAGCAGAGGCAGGAGCAAAAGGAAGAACAGCATTTCCCTTCTTACCAGAATATTGAGGGACTCCAGAGCATGGAGGAGACGGATCAGGTAACGGTGGAACTGTTTAAAAGTATGTTTCGTAAATTTCATGAGGAGTCTTTGGGCGGTATGCATCGGACGATCCGGCAGCTTTTAGGATACATAGGAGAACACTATAATGAAGAGATCGGTCTGGTGGAACTGGCGGATCTGGTAGAGATGAATCCGGCGTATTTGAGTATTTTATTTAAGGAAGAGGTGGGGATGAGCTTTATTAAATATCTGACGAAAGTACGGATGGAGGCGGCAAAGAAGCTTCTAAGAGAAGGGCATAAGGTGGCAGAAGTCAGTGAAAAGATCGGATACAGCAACTACCGGTATTTTTGCGATATCTTTAAAAAACAGGTGGGGCAGACTCCAAGCGAATATAAAGGGAATGTAAGGAGACGGTGAAGGGGATACCATATATATGCCCTGCGGCTTAAAGGTTTTAAAGCCGGAAGTATATAGTTCGGATTTTTTAGATATGTCAGGAGGTTTTGGATTTTCTAAAATCTCCTGACATTTTATAAAAAATTACCGTCTGGTGAAATAGGGAGATTTTGGTATCATATACCTATCTTAAGTTTTTCGAAAAACAAAAAGCGGTAAAAAAACTGTATTTTGGAGGGAAAAGGAATATGAAGAAAAAAGTAGTTGCGTGTATGTTGTCTGCTGCGATGACAGTAGGCTGTCTTAGCGGACTTGGCGCTGTAAATGTAATGGCAGAAGTGGATGAGAGCAACGTAAGCAAAGAAGTAGTCGAGCCGGATGAGTCGGCAGAAAAAACATTTAAAATCTTGTCTATCTGGGCACAGGATACCAGGGAAGGGGCAATGATTTACGATCTTACCCAGAGATATCAGGAGGAGGTAAATCCGAACTTCCAGTTTGAATTTGAGCTGGTTTCTGCTAATGATCTGACTACAAAAATCTCCACTTTGATAGCTTCCAATGACCTTCCTGATGCATTTGCCTATGTATCTGGACAGCCGCTTACAGAGCTTATTGAAGCTGGAAAGGTAGTGGATATCGGAGCGCAGCTTGAAGGCCTTGGAGTTGCAGATCAGGTAGAGGAATCAACAGCAAATCTTTTAAGAGATATGTCAGGAACAGAAAGTTTCTACGACCTTCCTCTTGGACTGAATGTAGAAGGATTTTGGTACAACAAACAGATTTTTGAAGAAAATGGTTTAGAAGCACCGAGCACCTGGGATGAACTGATCACTGTGTGCGATACATTAATGGAAAAGGGAATTCAGCCTCTTGCAGTAGGCGGAGCGGATAAATGGCCAATCAGCCGTCTGGTAAATGCGTATGTGATCCGTACTATGGGCGTAGATGCGCTGACAAAAGCCTGCAACGGAGAGATCAGCTTTACAGACGAAGGTTTTGTAAAAGCTGCTCAGGAAGTGGCTGACATGGCGGAAAAAGGATATTTTGGAGAAGGCTGTACCACAGTAGATAACAATACTGCCGGACAGATGGTGCTTGCAGGTGAGGCTGCTATGGTTTATAACGGAAGCTGGTTCCAGGAAGATATCGCCAATGAAAATAATCCAGCAGGAGAAGATGGAATCGGATATTTTAATATTCCTACGGTAGAAGGCGGCGTTGGTGTGGCTACAGAAGTTCCAACAAACTGTGGAAATATTCTTGCCCTTTCCGCAGATAAGTATGATGCGGCTACAGCTGGCTGGCTGAAATATTTCGTTCAGAATGCCGGAAATTACGGTATGGAAGAGATGGGATCCTTAAAAGGCTATAAATATGATGTGGATGTGGAGTTAAGCCCGGCAAATCAGATCGTAGTGGACACGATCGCATCTACCACAAAGGCTGCTACCTGGTTTGAGGCAATGATGAATAATGAGACAAAGACAGCAGCGCAGGATAATGCCCAGACTCTGGTAAACGGTGAGATGACAGCAGAGGAATATATGCAGTCTATCCAGGATGCATATGATATGAGCTCCTTCTAAAGGATTTACTTTGCGAAATGTTTTGAGAAGAGGGTAAAAGGGCGATAGCGGATATCGCCCTTTTTTCTTCCTGAGTCAGCGAGATGAAACATATATGGACGATCCCACAGGATGGGATCTGATAATCAGGGAATGAGGTAAGAAAATGAAAAAAGTTTTGGGAAATAAAAAGGCAATCGCCCTGTTTGTAGGTCCGGGATTGGTTCTTTATGTGGGGCTTGTTTTTATACCGATCATTTGGTCCTTTATATATTCCTTTTACAGTGGGAGTCCTGGATTAAAATGGGAATTTACAGGGCTTGACAATTATAAAAGATTATTTATTGATAATAATTTTAAAGATGCATTGATCGTAAATCTAAAATACATAGCTATGGTTATGTTAGGCCAGGTGGTACTGGGGCTTTGCATGGCGCTGATCTTTAAGTTTTGGCTGAAAAGATTTAAAAATGTGATACGTACTTTGATCTTTTTTCCGGTAGTGCTTCCCACTGTGGCAGTAGGACAGCTTTTCGCAAAAATTTATGAGATTCAGCCGAATTACGGATTGTTAAACAGTGTGCTGGACAGCATTGGCTTATCTCAGTGGGTTCAGCCCTGGATCGGGCAGGCAAGTACGGCACTGAAGGCGCTGAGCGTCATGGATGTATGGGTAGCAATGGGATTCTATGCGGTTATTTTTTATGGAGCGCTTCTTGACATTCCGGATGATGTATTAGAGGCTGCCCGTATTGATGGATGTTCTTCTTTTCAAATGTTCCGCCATATCCTTCTTCCACTTTTACGGCCTGTGACAGTTACTTGCCTTACTTTCAGTTTTGCAGGGGCTGTGAAAATGTTTGAGTCTGCAATGGCCCTTACCGGGGGCGGTCCTGGAAATGCGACTACTTCCCTTTCTATGTATATGTATGATGTATCCTTTGGATTTAATAAGGTGGGATATGGAAGTACCATTGCCATTGTTATCTTTTTAATCTGTATTATTGGAACAAGGATTATAAACAGACTGGATGTAAAAGAAGATGTTTAAGGAGGGGTGAAGGTGAATACGGCGGCAAGAAACAAAAAAATTATAAAGTCTGCTTTAGTGAAAATATTTATTTTTATTCTGGTGATCATTGAGACGTATCCCATTTTCTGGATGCTTACGGCTGCTCTGAAAAAGCCGGCAGAATTTGTGTCCAAACCTGCCTATGCCCTTCCGGACGGCTTTTACTTTCAGAATTTCGTAGATGCATGGACCAGGGGAAATATGGGGCTGTTTTTTAAAAACAGTGTGATCAATACATTTGTAGCGCTGATTTTTATTGTGATTTTTAGTATGACCATTGGATTTGCGGTTACAAAGATGGAATGGAAGTTTAAGAATTTCTTTAAACAATTTTTCCTTCTGGGAATTATGATCCCGGTGGCAACAGCGCTTATTCCGTTGTTTCAGATTTATAACCGTATGGGCTTAGTAAATACCAGAACTTGTCTGATACTTACTTATATTGCTTTTGGTCTTTCCTTATCCATATTTTTGGTTACAGGATATATGCGCTCCTTATCTAATGAGATCATGGAAGCGGCAGTCATTGACGGCTGCGGGATTTACAGTATGATGTGGTATATTGTAGTGCCGCTTATGAAGAATGCGGCGGTTACGGTGCTGGTGCTTCAATTCTTCTATAAATGGAATGATTTGATCTTTTCCATGACCTTTATTAATGACACCAAGCTTAAGACCATTCAGACAGGGCTTCTTTATTTCCAGAATGAGTTTGGGGCAAAGAACTGGGGAGCTATTTTTGCTTCCGTGACTATGAGCGTATTACCTATGCTGGTGCTGTATATGATCTTGAATAAGACAGTAATTGAGGGAATGACGGCAGGAGCCGTAAAAGGATAATTTGAATGAGGATATAAAACGAGATTTGACCATTTGTTTCTGTATTTCAGAAATAAATGGTCTTTTTTTGCGGAAGAGATTTTCGTGTGCTCAAAAAAAGATGTTTCTGTATATTTATTTAGGAAGCTGTGTATCCAGGATAGAATTCAGAGGATTTTTAGAAATTTTTAATTGACTTCCACAAGAGAATCACATATGATATAAAAAATAAACAGTCAAGGCCGTTCGGCCAAAATTTTCCACATGCTAAATAAGAATAAAGGTACAGAAATGCATTGATTTTGCAGGAGACTTTTTTTATAATGTAAGTACAAAATGTTCTTGCGCATTTTCGCTGCATTTTCTGTAAAGAAAGGAAGGGGTATATGCAGGAACAAAATAAGGTTTCTATTGATTATTTTAAGGTGAAAGAGCGGTTTGCGGATCTTATCAATGGATTTGTGTATCATGGAAAGCAGGCTGTCAGAGAGGAAGATATTGTAGAGCTGGATCCAGTCCTGCCGGTTTCCGTGAGGCAGGGACAGGCTGTGGCATTTCATGGAAATGTGAACATCGTGGATCTTATGCGCCAGGTGCATGTAAAATGCCATGTGGTCCTGGTGGCCCTGCAGAATCAGTCTGAGATCCATTATGCCATGCCCGTAAGGGTGATGAGTACAGACGCCGCAAATTATTACAGCCAATGGAAAGAAGTCCGGAGGGGACATCGGGAAGGCGGCGATCTTACCGGGAATGCGGAATTTTTATCTGGAATGAAAAAGGGAGAGAAATTGGAACCGGTGTTTACCATGGTAGCATATTTAGGGAAAGAGTCCTGGGACGGCCCCAGGACATTAAAGGAAATGCTGGATCTTTCAGGGCTTGATAAAGAAATACAAAAGATGATCGCAGATTATCCGATGAATCTGCTGGAAGTGAGGAGCTGGGAGAACCTGGAATGGTTCCACAGTGATATCCGGGAGGTCTTCGGATTTTTAAAATATGCACAGGATAAAAGGGAGTTAAAACAGTTTGTAGAAGAAAACAAAGAGGCATTTTCTGCTATGTCTGAGGAGGCGTATGATTTCCTTGGGGCGATGTCTCGGACGAAAGAATTAAAAGAGTTAAAAAGGGAGATTAGAAATGAAGGAGGAGGATACGATATGTGTAAGGCGATTGATGATATGGTGCAGGATGGAGTTCGTGAAGGAAGAGACATAGGTATAAAAGCAGGAATTATTTTAGCACAAAAACTTATCCAGGATAACCGTCAGGAAGAATTGCTGCGTTCAACTACAGACCCGGAGCTGCAGAGAAAATTAATGGAAGAGTATGCTTTAGATGTATAAAGTATCTTTTACCTGAAGTAATTTTCGGAGGAAACTTTTGGAAGATTATTACTGGAAGTATAGAAAATAACGTGTAGAGGA
>CALIZJ010000056.1 GCA_938028845.1 uncultured Blautia sp. | reverse complement strand
CCAATATCTCCAGAAAATACGACTGTCTCCTCTTTTCCATCCTCTGTAATCTTTATTTCAATACTCGCCGACCCCAGAAGATGACCTGCATCGATAAAACGGACACGAATCCCCTCTGCCGGAGTTACTGTTTTTTCGTAGGGACAGTTCACGAAATTCTTCAGCACTCCCATAGCGTCTTCCATGGTATAAGCCGGGATGAAATCCGGCTTTCCCTGCCGTCTGCCTTTGCGGTTTCTCCATTCAGCCTCGAACATCTGAATATGCGCACTGTCACGCAGCATAATATCACAGAGATGACACGTAGCATCTGTGGCATAAATCGGTCCTTTGAACCCTTTTGCATAAATTGCAGGCAAATTTCCGGAATGGTCCATATGAGCATGAGTCAGCAATACAAAATCCAATTCTCCAGGATTAACGGGAATTTCTTTATTCTCGTAGTAATTCGGTCCCTGCTCCATACCGCAGTCTACTAAAAACTTCTTACCTGCAGCCTCCAGATAATAACAGCTTCCTGTCACTTCATGTGTTGCGCCTAAAAAGGTAATTTTCATAATGAAGCCCCCTTTTTGTCATATATATTCCAATCACATGCTGTATTGTATTTATTATACACGACAATCTAGGATTTTAACAGTCTTTTCCCGTTAAATATCTGGAAATTCTGCTGTTTTAATTGCTTTCGTTGGCAAGCCAGATAAAGTAACGCAGCCTGCCATTTAAGGTGTCTTTAGGCAATGGCCTTTTGCCTCCAAGCCTAAACTCACTCTTTCACATCAATCAGTTAAAGATTGGCGTGAGTATGAATAGTATTTTTTATACTTTCATAAAAAATTATTTGTGTGTTGTGTGTATTGTGCTGCAAAAGCAGAATAATGTAAAACTTTCTTATCTTATCATACGATCTTTCTTGTTACACCTATACAGGTCCGCGGACACTTCGTGCTGGAGAACGGTAACGTAAGTTTACATGTGTTTTTATTATTTTTTCTTTTGTTCTATTTTTCATTCCCCAATCTCCCCCATGTCCCGCTATTCAGTTGTAAATATACAGCTACTCGTTAGAAATAGCTGGGGATTGTTTTGGATTTTGGTGAATGTAATGTGTGTAGGTATTATTTCACTAAAATTCCGCTGGTTAAAGTCGTTGTGGATTCTTTAGCGCCGTCTTTAGCTGCATGGTAGCCACGGATACGGTAGTAATAGCCGCTTGGGACGATGACATCAATACTCGCCGTCAAATTGGAGGCATCTGTTTTCGTAAATTCCCATGATTTGTATGTAGCGTAGCTCCCATTTACTTTTCGTTCTAAATAAAGATACAGATAAACCTCGTCACATTCATGATGACATTGTGTCAAACCGTAAACATTAACTTTGTTACTAGCTAATTTAGTAATTTTCGCCTTTCCATAATTTAAATTATTGCCACGTAACCTACTATAACTGATATCTTCTGCAAATTCTTCAGTAGTTTCCAAATCAGTAGCCTCATCTAAAACACTTGAGGCCTGTACAGAAATAGGTAGCATGACGGGCACAGCTAAGACGATTGCCAAAAATCCTATACCAATAAATTTTTTCCAATTTTTCATTTTCTCCCTCCTTTCTTCGCAGTAAACTCACTTTACATAAATAATACGAATTTTATTATCATGAATCACCATTAATATATAACTTTTCTCACCATCTCACAAAATATTTCCTTCTCCATTCTTCCAGAAAATTGATAAATAATGTTTTCTCTCTCCCAGCGTGCAGAATAACTTGGTGCAATATCATTTTTATCTTGTATCTTTATTATTATGGCCTCGATATTTTCCGCGTCGATATTAACGACTTCTTCATCTCCATGTATACCATATATTACACTACTATTATCTTCGTTTTCTTTATCAATATCTAAAACTATTAAATCTTCATTGTATTTATATTCAATCCACGCGTTTCCTGACTTTGGGTCAACATTGTAACTCCGATATTTAAAGCTTTCCGGTCGATACATAAACTCCGGCACATCAACCCCTAACGTATCCTCTATATCCGCAATCGCCTCATACTCATCTGTTTCCGGCAGCTCGTTATCTTCATCATTGTCTACGACTATCCTCGTATCCTCCCCCAGCAAATACCTCACGCTGTCCACCACATACTGCCGGTTTCCTTCACTGGTCATGCTGACGAGAAAAACGCCTGCCACACAAGCCACCGCGATTCCTGCTGCCCGCATAGCGGCCAGCCTTTTACTTGTATGAATATTTTTCTTTTCCGTCATGGAAATGATCTTCTCTTCATCCCCTGCAGGAGTGGATGCGTCCACTTCGCCTGCATTCACGCGCTCCATTAATTTTTTATAGGAAGCCTCCACTTCCTCATCTGTCATTTCGTAGTCCTCGAAATCTTCATCGGAAAAAAGAGCCTCTTCCATTATTTCTGCTTCTCTGATCGACTGCTCCTCCAGCAGCTTTTTCAGCTCGTTGTCTTCCTCAAATTTCTTATCCATTTTTTTCTCCCAGAATTCTATCTTTTCTTGACAATTCCACTGTGTAGGTTCATATTTATGTATATATCTCTGCATTGCCTTCTCTTAAGGAACGATGCAAAACAGCCTGAAAATACGACGTCCTATAAACTGCATCTCACAGCAGACAGACTGTCCTCAGGCATAAAATGATCATTCAGGAGGAATCTCTATGAAACATATTGTCCTTACCGGCGGCGGCACAGCAGGTCATGTCACGCCAAATATCGCTTTAATTCCAAAACTTCAGGAATACGATTATACGATTTCCTATATCGGCTCTTATGACGGCATTGAAAAAAAACTTATCGAAGAACTCGGCATTCCCTACTACGGAATTTCCTCCGGAAAACTACGCCGATACTTTGATCTGAAAAATTTCAGCGACCCTTTCCGTGTTCTCAAAGGATTTGGACAGGCGAAAAAGCTCCTAAAAGAACTTAAGCCCGACGTCATCTTTTCCAAAGGAGGTTTTGTCACGGTTCCTGTAGTCATTGCTGCAAAACGCTGCCATATCCCCGCCATTATACATGAATCCGATATGACGCCAGGTCTCGCTAATAAACTGTGCCTTTCCTCTGCCTCTAAAATTTGCTGTAATTTTCCAGAAACAGTGGAAAGTCTTCCTAAGAATAAAGCAGTACTCACAGGAACTCCCATCCGTCAGGAACTTATGAACGGAGATCCGGATGCCGGAAGAGCCTTTTGCGGTTTCACCTCAGACAAACCTGTCCTTATGGTCATCGGCGGAAGCCTTGGGGCTGCTTCTGTAAATGAAAATATCCGCAAAATCCTTCCCTCACTTTTAAAGGAATTTCAAGTCATCCATTTATGCGGAAAAGGAAAGATGGATGAATCCCTTTCAGGAACAGAAGGATATGTACAATACGAATATATCAAAAAAGAGCTTCCTGATTTATTTGCTCTTTCCGATATTGTCATCTCCCGGGCCGGTGCCAACGCTATCTGTGAGATCAGCGCCCTTAAAAAGCCTAATCTGCTCATTCCTCTATCCGCGAAAGCAAGCAGAGGGGATCAGATTTTAAATGCACGTTCTTTCCAGCGTCAAGGCTACAGTATGGTTTTAGAAGAAGAGGAAATTACAGAATCCAGCCTGCTTAATGCAATCCACGAACTATATGCTAAACGTCAGACCTATATTGACGCCATGTCTGAAAGTGGTCATGTGGATTCTATTCAGAAAATAATCGATATTATTGAAGAAAGCAGGAAAACTTCTGCCTAAAACTAAACATCATAAATCTTGGACAATTCTTTCTTAAGCCAGCGTTTCGTTCTGAGAATCCTGTTATTCAGAGCATTTACACTGATACCGTATTCTTCAGCAACGGAAGCTGGCGATCTTTCATAGTATTTTACCTGCATGAGAATATCATAATAATCTGGTTTCTCTTCCCGTAACCTTTCCAGAACCAGTCTTTCATACTTTTTCTTCTCTGCATGTAAGACCATGTCAAGCGGATCTGCACTGACATTAGATTTCTCTTCACTCTTGCCATCATCCAAAGTACAATGTTCCCGTTTCACATTTGCCTTTCTGAAATGATCTCTCGTTTTATGAATGGAAATGGTAAACACCAGGGAACGAAGCTTACGTTCATTCGTAGTATCCAGCTTATCACCCATCTGTAACAATTTCAGCATGACTTCCTGACTGATATCATCTGCCAGTGCCTTATCTTTTACAACTCTGAAGACAACTTTTACAGAATATCTTTTATATTCCTCAAAAATACGTTTAAAGTCCTCATTATTTTTCATCTTTTGTTCTATCTCCCACGAAATAGAGCCTATTCATTTATTTTTCTTAAAATGTCATCCCGGTCCTCATCGCTGAGCTTACCAGGTGTCCAGGTTAATCCCACTCCATCTCCCTGATATCTGGGAATTAAATGCATATGGAAATGGAAGACCGTTTGTCCTGCTACCTCGCCATTATTCTGTACGATATTAAAGCCATCGCATTTTAATGCGTCTGTCAATTTCTTTGCCATCTTTTTGGCAAGTATCATCGCCTTTCCAGCCAGTTCGTCGGGAAGTTCGTAAATATTGGCTGCATGTGTTTTAGGAAGGATCAAAGCATGTCCCTTGCTTGCAGGACCCAAATCCAAAATAACCCGAAAATCCTCGTCCTCATAAAGTGTAGCTGATGGGATCTCCCCATTTGCAATTTTACAAAAAATACAGTTGTCCATTTGCAATCTCCTCCTTCAATATTTAGTAGTTCTTTTCTTCTATTTTGTAGTATTTCGTCGAATTTTTCAATACGAAATTTGTTGATATGACCAAATAGAAATGATAAACTTCCCATGAGGTGATAATATAATGATAGCGCAGACCACTCCAGAACAGAAAATTGAAGAATTACAGCTTACTTTATCCAAATTTTCTCATGAAATACGAAATCCGGTCACATTGATTTACAGTGAGCTGCAGATTCTTCTCTCTTCTCACCCTGAAATCAGTATATACAAAGAATGGGATCATATTCTGGATAATATAGAATATATCAAAGAATTGTTAAATGAACTTTCTGACTATAATAATGCTCAAAGACTCAAACTGTCCTCCACGGACCTTAAAGAATATTTACATAGCATTGCCGCCTCTATAAGGCCATCCATGGAATATCTGGGAATAGAGTTTAAGGAGGATCTTTCACAAGATCTGCCTCCTCTTCCCATTGACCAGGTAAAGCTGCGCCAGGCGCTCCTAAATCTTCTGCGCAATGCCCAGGAATCCATAGCCAACGCCCCAGGCCGGATCCTTCTTCATGCCCAAACCACATCAGACGGAAAAATCGCAGTTACCGTTCAGGACAACGGCTGCGGCATGACCCGCAGCCAGCAGGAAAAAATTTTTTCCCCTTTCATCACTTATAAAAAGAATGGAACCGGATTAGGACTTGCCATAACCCGTCAGATAATAGAAGCCCATAACGGCGCTATTACAGTTGACAGTCAGCCGGGCATGGGAAGTACCTTCAC
>CALIZJ010000055.1 GCA_938028845.1 uncultured Blautia sp. | reverse complement strand
TGAATTTGTAACTGGAAAGGATGTACACCTATATGAAAACCATTGGTTTTATCGGACTTGGGCTGATCGGCGGCTCTATCGCCAAAGCGATCCGGAAATATCACCCGGATTACCATCTCCTTGCATACGACAGCAATAAGGAAAATCTTGCCGCCGCACTTTCGGGTACTGTCATCGACGCAGTATGTGAGGCCAGGGACAGCCGTTACGGCACCTGCGACTACATATTCCTTTGCGCACCTGTGGAGATTAATCTGCAGTATCTGGAATATTTAAAATCCGTTCGTTCTTCTGACTGTATTATTACGGATGTGGGAAGCGTCAAAGGGATTATCCACGAAAGGACAGAAGCTCTTGGGATGGAAGAATGCTTTATCGGCGGACACCCCATGGCAGGTTCGGAAAAATCAGGTTTTTCCCATTCCAGCGACCGGCTGTTGGAGAATGCCTATTACATCCTCACCCCAGGAGGCGAGGTGCATATAGACAAGCTCACGGAATTTACGGAATTTATTGCATCTTTAGGGGCGATCCCCATGGTCCTGACCGCCGAGGAGCACGACTTTATCACAGCAGGCGTAAGCCATCTGCCCCATATTCTTGCATCGGCTCTTGTAAATCTGGTAAATATGCTGGACAACGATGCACAATACATGAAAACCATCGCAGCAGGAGGATTTCGGGATATCACAAGGATTGCATCCTCCTCGCCTGTGATGTGGCAGCAGATCTGCGTGGAAAATCACAAAAATATCTCCGCAGTCCTGGACGAATTTATCCGTATGCTCATTCAGATACGCTGTTCCATTGACAATAAAGAAGCCGACAACCTCTATGAAATGTTTGCCAGCTCCAAAGAATACCGGGATTCCATTGATGTAACGGCAAGCGGCCCATTAAGCCGCAGCTATGTACTGTATCTGGATATCGCAGACGAAGCGGGCGGCATCGCCACTATCGCTACCACCCTTGCCATGGATAATATCAGTATTAAAAATATCGGTATCATCCATAACAGAGAATTTGAAGAAGGGGTGCTGCAGATTGAATTTTATGAAGAGGACGCTATGAAGCGCGCCTATGACCTCTTAAAAAAGAGGAATTATATTGTATACGAGCGCTCTAAATAAAAGCAGAGGAAAAGACCATAGACAACAGAATCAAAAACTTAGGAGGACTTTATGGAAATCAAGAAGCTGAGATCACTTAAAGGAGAACTTACTGTACCAGGAGATAAATCCATCTCCCACAGGGCAGTCATGTTTGGCTCCCTTGCAGAAGGCACTACAAAGATCACACATTTTTTACAGGGCGCAGACTGTCTCTCCACCATCTCCTGCTTCCAGAAAATGGGGATTTCTATCCAGCAGACTAAAGATGAAGTGCTGGTACACGGAAAAGGCCTTCACGGCCTCTCCGCTCCGGACGAGCTTTTAGATGTGGGGAACAGCGGTACTACTACCAGACTGATCTCCGGTATTCTTGCCGGACAGAATTTTTCATCAGAATTAAATGGAGACGCTTCTATTCAGGCAAGACCTATGAACCGTATCATCACCCCGCTCACCATGATGGGAGCGGACATAAAAAGCCTGCGCGGAAACGGCTGCGCTCCCCTTCTTATTACCGGAAAACCCCTTAAAGGAATCCATTATTCCTCCCCTGTATCTTCCGCCCAGGTGAAATCCTGCATCCTCCTTGCAGGACTGTACGCAGATGAAAAGACCAGCGTCACAGAGCCTGTGCTTTCCAGGAATCATACGGAAATCATGTTAAACTACCTGGGCGCTAAAATATCCGCAGAAGGAACCACCTGTTCCATCCTTCCGGAACCTACTCTAAAGGCAAGGGAGATCCTGGTTCCCGGAGATATTTCCTCTGCCGCTTATTTTATAGCGGCTGGAATCCTCACACCGGGAAGCGAGATCCTTTTAAAAAACGTGGGCATTAATCCCACCAGAGACGGTATGCTGCGTGTGTGCCGTGCTATGGGAGCGGACATCACCCTTTTAAATGAAAACAAAGAAGGAGAACCTACTGCTGATCTTCTTGTACGATCCGGCAGTCTGCAGGGAATAGTCATAGAAGGAGAAATTATTCCTACATTGATCGATGAGCTTCCCATGATCGCTGTAATGGCCGCTTTTGCAAAAGGCACTACGATCATCCGGGACGCAAAGGAGTTACGGGTAAAAGAATCTGACCGGATCCAGGTAATGGTAGAAAATCTAAGGCGGATGGGTGCTGATATTGAAGGAACTGAGGACGGAATGATCATTCACGGGGGCGTGCCCCTTCACGGAGCGGTCATCGACCCACACCTGGATCACCGGGTGGCTATGTCCTTCGCAGTAGCCGGAACCATCTGTGACGGTCCCCTTACCATTCTTAATGGAGACTGTGTAAACATCTCCTATCCAAATTTTTACCAGGATCTGTATGGTTTAGGAGATGCCTGCTAATACTATAGACAGTCGGAAAGGATTTGAAAAAGAAAGGAGAGATACTATGAAGATCTTATTTTACGGAACGAAAAACTATGACGAACAGTTCTTTGAAAAGCTGCTGCCCAAGTATCCGGGAATTGAGATTAAATTCATCGAGGCAAACATCCACGAAGAAACAGCCGCCCTTGCCAAAGGCTACGACGGGATCTGCGCCTTTGTAAACGCAGACCTGGGCACCTCTGTAATCGAGGTTTTAAACGATCAGGGCGTAAAGCTGATCCTTATGCGCTGTGCCGGCTATAACAATGTGGATTTAAAAGCCGCACATAAATATGGAATGAAGATTCTTCGGGTACCTGGTTATTCTCCTGAGGCTGTGGCGGAACACGCCATGGCTCTTGCCCTCACAGCAAACCGTCACACCCACAAGGCATATATCAAATGCCGGGAGAACAATTTTGCTTTAAACGGCCTGATGGGAGTTAATTTTTATCAGAAAACTGCCGGAATCATTGGAACTGGAAAGATCGGACAGGCCATGGCAAAAATCTGCCGGGGCTTTGGCATGCGGGTGATCGCCTTTGACCTCTTTCCCAATAAAGATTTGGATTTCCTGGAATATGTGTCCCTTGACGAACTCCTTGCACAAAGCGACCTGATCAGCCTTCATTGTCCTCTCACCGATGAGACACGCCACATAATCAATGAAAAATCCATTGAAAAAATGAAGGATGGCGTCATTCTGGTCAATACCTCAAGAGGCGGACTGATCAAAACCGAAGATCTGATCGCAGGTATCCGGGATCATAAATTTTTCGCTGTGGGACTGGATGTATATGAGGAGGAGACAGATTTTGTATATGAAGATATGTCGGAACGTATCCTTCCTACTTCCACCATCCAAAGGCTTTTGTCTTTCCCCAACGTAACCATGACCTCCCATCAGGGCTTCTTTACAGAAGAGGCGCTTACCAATATTGCAGAAACTACCCTGGATAACGCCAAAGCATATATGAATGGAGACGAACTAAAAAACGAGGTTCTCTCATAAAAAAATAAGCTGCCGGAAATACCGGCAGCTATTTTTCTTCTATTTAGCGGTACTGCGCAGCCTGTTTACTCCCACTAAAAGCAGCACTGGGAAAATAATCGCTGCAAGAAGCCCCGCTTTTAACTCTCCGCCAAAAGCGTTTGAGACCATTCCCACCACAGAAGGTCCTCCTGAGCAGCCAATATCTCCTGCCAGGGCAAAAAAGGCAAACATCGCCGTCCCTCCCTGGGGGCAGTATTCGGCTCCAAGGCTGAATACTCCAGGCCACATGATTCCTACAGACAGCCCGCACAGGGCGCAGCCTACAAGAGAAAGGACCGGAACCGGAGCAAACACAGCCAGAAGATAACTTACTGCACAAAGAACACTGCTTATGGAAATGAATTTTTTCAGGGGAATCTTTTCTCCCTTCACACCATAGAAAGTTCTGGATGCTCCCATAAGAATGGCAAACATACAGGGTCCCATAAGGTCTCCCATGGTCTTTGAAACTTTAAGCCCGCTCTCTGCAAAATAGGAAGCCCACTGGCTCATTGCCTGCTCGGCAGCGCCGGAACAGATCATCAAAAGGAAAAACAGCCAGAAAAGCTTCATGGCAAACATTTTTTTCACAGGAAGAGCCTCTTCCTTTTCCACCAACACCTTTATAGGCGCCCCTGCGTAAAGAAGAATATTTGCGAAAGGAACTATCGCCCATAAAACAGTCAGCATCCTCCAGTTTTCAATTCCTGCCACGTTAAAAAATATGGTAGATAAAATAACCACAAGCACGTGGCCCCAGCAGTAAAAGGAATGTAAAAGGCTCATTGCCGAAGACTTTTCATCCATGGGGAGTGCCTGGACAATGGGGCTTACTAAAACTTCGATCAGACCGCCTCCAATGGCATATATAGTAATGGAAAGCATCAGTCCCAGATAGGGATTTCCCATCAGATCCGGGAATACCCCAAGGCCAACCAATCCGATCACGCTAAATACATGGGCTGCTACAATGGATATTTTATAGCCGATCCGCTCTACATATCTTGCAGCCAGAATATCCACGATCATCTGAACGGCGAAATTATACGTTACCAGAAAACCGATCTGTGCCACAGAAATATGAAATTCTTTCTGAAATGTGACGAACAGAAGCGGCGCCAAGTTGTTTACAATTGCCTGGGTCACATAGCCCAGATAGCTTGCATATAAAGTTTTATAGTACTTTTTTTCCATCTCTTCCTCCCACAAAAAGGCGCCGTATAAAGGCGCCCCTACTTTCTGCAATAAAGCAGATGTTTTTTGTACCTGACCTTCTCCCTCTTTAACATTTAAAGGGAGGCTTTCCGGTCAGGATTTCTTGGATCAATAGATCCGCTGGAATGTCTCAAACAGATCCGGTGTATAATAAATATCCCCTTCATTGGAATAAACCAGACGTTCATCTGTCCGTTCACCGTTTTCTGAATTGATATCACACTGATGATAGGTAAGCCCTTCTTCTACCGGAATCATATTCTCTTCGTTCTCATATACATCTCCGCCGATACTCTTTCCAGGAGCGACCTCAGAAAGGTTTACCTGGCTTTCGTCATAGCCAAGTTCTGCAGCTTCCTCTGAAGTGATATAATTGGACGGCAGGTGCCCGTAAGTATGAATATATACGGAGACCTCCTCCATACTGGTGTAGGTGCCGTCTTCTTCCACCGTAACGCCTTGCTGGGAATCATCCTCTTCTTCCTCTTCCATTTCTCCCATAGCGTCCATCTCGCTCTCTGTCATGACTGTCATTTCATCATCTACTGCATAATTTCCGCCTTCCAGCTCTTCGATCTCATCTTCTGTCAAAGGTGTAAGCTCATCTTCAAAAGCATCCTCACTTTCAGCAGACACATCCTCTTCCTCTGTGGTATTGCCGCCGCAGCCGCCAAGTGCAAAACTCATCGCCATAAAACCTGCCAATGCTAAGATTTTCATTTTTTTCATAGTATCCGTCTCCTTTTCTGTATGCCGCCCCTTTATTTTCACAAAGAGGCTCTTTAAGAACTTTTGTGACAGCTCCTATCTCCCCGTTTTTCATTCCTTCAGCTTTCTGGCAAGATCACGTACCTGGTCAAAGATCTCCGGCCGGTCCTGCACCGGAAACTTATCTGTTTTTCCTGCATAAACAGTCCCCATGCTCTCACAATTAAGGAGCTGAAGGATCATAGACGCGGTACTTTCCGCTTTCTCTCTTGGCCCGATGCTTCCTGCACAAAGAATGATACCCCCTGTTTTTTTCTTGGGAAGGGGTTCCTCTTTCCGGATATACTTTGCGCTGAAATAGGTCTGAAGCCGGCTTAAAACTGCCAGAAGCGACCCTGTGAGTTCTTCAAAATATACAGGTGAAGCGATCAGAATATGGTCACACTCTTTTAGATAGTCATATATTTCCTGCATCTCGTCTTTTATGGCGCATCCATGATTTTTAAAACACCACCGGCAGTCTATACAGGGCCGTATATCCCCCTTATAGGCATGGACGATCTTGATCTCTTCTCCGTCCATCTCCTGGCAGAAAGCGTCCACAAGCTTCATGGTTTCTCCCTTCACTCTGGGAGATCCGTTAAATATCAATGTTTTCATCTTATTTTCCCCCTGTCAGAAAGTCCTTTCTGCAGTTTGGTGTTCCATAGCATATCTTTCCTTAAGCAGGGCGATTTCACCTGCCCATCCTTCGTCGTCATTAGGCGTCTCCAGAATAAAGGGAAGCCCCTCTAACGCCGGATGGCAGACCACGCGCACAAGCGCCTCCAGCCCGATCTTTCCCTCACCGATTTTTGCATGACGGTCCTTATGGCTGCCGAGCTCATTCTGACTGTCATTTAAATGGACCGCCTTTAACCGGTCAAGACCGATGATCCTGTCAAACTCTGCCAGCACACCATCCAGGTCATGGACGATATCATAGCCTCCATCCCATACATGACAAGTATCCAGGCAGACTCCCATCTTTTCGTTTTCCTTTACCAAATCCAAAATCCGGGAAAGCTCTTCAAATCGTCCGCCCACTTCTGAGCCCTTCCCTGCCATTGTCTCAAGAAGAACCGTAGTGGACTGTTCCCGGGTCAGGACGTCATTTAATATTTCCGCGATCTTTTCAATTCCGGCCGGTATGCCCTGTCCTACATGGCTGCCCGGGTGAAAATTATAATAGTTTCCCGGTGTCAGCTCTAAACGCCTTAAATCGTCCGCCATAGTCTCTCTGGCAAAATCCCTCAGATTTTCTTTGGCAGCACAGGCATTTAACGTATACGGCGCATGGGCCACCAGTTTTCCGAAATGATTCTCCCTGGCAAGGACCAAAAATTTCTCCACATCAGAAGGCCGGATTTCTTTCGCATTTCCTCCTCTGGGATTTCTGGTAAAGAAAGCAAAGGTATTTCCTCCGTTTTTTACCATCTGTTTTCCCATTGCCTCATACCCCTTGGAAGAAGACGTATGATTTCCTATATATAGCATATTTCTTCCTTTCTTTTGTAATCTGTATTTCCAGAGCATTATATCAAAAAAAGATTCATATGAAAAGAGGATACTTATTGACGAAATTGTGAAATCTCTCTATACTCTAAAGAGACAAAAGTCTGCTGATTTCGACAAAAGGCTTGAAAAGAAAAAGGAGAACCACCATGGCATCAAATAACAACAGGAGACGGCCTGTACAAAGACAAGCCCATCCTCATAACAGCAATAATCGGAAAAGAAATATTTACAGAAAATCCCGATACTACAGAAGAAGGAGACAGCGCATCCGCCTCTTTGCAGGCGCAGCGGCAATCCTTCTGCTTCTTTTGCTGATCCTTGGCATACGCGGCTGTATAAATAGTTCGAAGAAAAGCAAAGAAGCTGCCGCTGCAGACGCTGCCGCCGCTGAAGATCTGGTAAATATAGAGGAAGAAGCATCTGCAGAAGAAAATAAAAACACCCTATCAGAACCCGTATCACTGACTGTAAGCGTGGTAGGCGACTGTACCCTTGGTACGGACGAGACTTTCAGCTACGATACAAGCTTGAACGCTTACTACGATTCTTATGGAAAAGATTACTTTTTTCAGAATGTAAAGAGTATCTTCCAAGAGGACGATCTTACCATAGCGAATATGGAAGGAACCTTAACTACTCTGGACACCCGCGAAGAGAAACAGTTTGCTTTTAAAGCCCCGCCGGAATATGCCCAGATCCTCTCAAGCGGTTCTGTGGAGGCTGTTAATATGGCAAACAACCACAGCCATGACTATGGCGAGCAAAGCTACACGGATACCCTTTCCGCATTGGATCAAGAAAACATCGTCCATTTCGGATACGATGAAACTGCCGTCATGGATGTAAAGGGAATAAATGTAGGTCTGGTAGGTATTTATGAGCTGAACGACCATCTGGGACGGGAGCAGCAGTTAAAAGACAATATTGCAAAGGTAAAGGAAGAAGGGGCGCAGCTTATTATCGTCATCTTCCACTGGGGCAATGAAAAAGAAGAGGTTCCCGATTCCAACCAGACCACACTTGGAAGGCTGGCCATTGACGAAGGCGCCGACCTGGTATGCGGGCATCATCCCCATGTCCTTCAGGGAATTGAAACCTATAAGGGAAAGAATATCGTATACAGCCTGGGTAACTTCTGCTTCGGCGGCAATTCCGCTCCAAGCGATATGGATTCCATGATCTTCCAGCAGACTTTCACCATTGACAGTGATGGCGTCCAGGCAGATAATGTGACCAATATCATTCCCTGCTCCATTTCCTCAGACTATGGCTATAATAATTACCAGCCCACGCCGGCCCAGGGAGAGGAAGCAGACCGGATCCTTCAGAAAATTGAAGAAAGAAGCTCTTATATTGAGCCAGCCCAGACCGTCTCAGATTCTGAAACCGTATCCGAATCCCAAGAGGAAACGTCTTCCTCTGAAATGTAAAAAAATAAGTGTGCAGTCATTATTGACTGCCCGCAGAATCATGATTTTATCCCCCAGGACAGCATGGCACCCCGCTATGCTGTCCTGTTTGTATATGCTTATATTGTTATTGTCCGAAATCATCCGGCACATAAACCTGCACTTCATCTGCCACATTTGAAAACTAAGAATTTAAAAGTGTTCCATTTGATTGTCAAAAAAGCGGACAGGAAGCACTCCCGCGCTTCCTGTCCGCTTTTTCTGTTAAATTCCTCTATTTACTTCCCATATTTGGGTATCAGAGCTTCTCTTGCAGAGCAGTTTTATTCTCCTGTAACCTTCTTTATGCCTTCAACAATTTCCTGGTAGTTCCTTGTGATCTCGTCCATCATATAGATCGCCTCTTCTGTCTTTCCTTCTCTGAAAAGCTGAACCTGATCTGTCAGCAGTTCATACAGTTTTGTCATGGAAAGATTTCCGGTAACTCCTTTCAGAGTATGAGAAGCGGCAAGCGCCCCTTCCATATCCCCAGTCTGAACGGCTTCCTTCAGTTTTCCATAATTCCCATCATTTAAAAACTTCTTTAAAAAACGCATAAGGATTGCTTCATTTCCCATAAAGCGGTCTAAAACGCTGTCCACATCGATCCCTATCTCTTCTAACTGGCTTTTTTTCGTAAGATCCATATGTATCTATCCTCCATCAGTTTTCTTTCTTCTCATACAATTGATAAAGTTCCTTCTCCACTGAGAGAAAACATTCCAACAATTTTGGATTAAAAGCTCCACATTCTCCATCCAGGATCATCTGAATTACTTTTTCTCTTGGAAAGGCATCCTTGTAGACACGTTTACAGCTTAAAGCATCATAAACATCCGCAATAGAAACCACCTGCGCCCATGTGGAGATTTCCTCGCCTTTAAGCCCGTCAGGATATCCTCTCCCGTCCCACCGCTCATGATGATGGCGTGCTATATCATAGGCGTAGATATATGCGCCCTGTTCCCGAAGCTGAGGGATTTTTTCAAGCAGAGCTGCGCCCTGGATCGTGTGGGTCTTCATAATCTCAAATTCTTCAGAAGTAAGTCTTCCCGGTTTATTTAAAATTCCATCGGGAATGGCGATTTTTCCAACATCATGCATGATCGCCCCCAGACCTATCTCCTCGATCTCTTCTTCCTTCAGCCCTTTTCCAAATTCCGTATGCCGCAGAATATATTCTGTAATCTCACGGATCCGCCGTACATGCTCCCCGGACTCACCGCTGCGGAATTCAATGGCTGTAGATAAGGATTCGATCATTCCCTGATTCAAAGAAATAATCTTCTGTGCCTGGAGCAAAAGCTCTGACTGCTGCTGCTCCACCACATTTCCCAGGCGCTTTCTGGCACGGAACAGCTCTACGATGGAATTAATACGCCGGATCACAATATAGGGAACTACCGGCTTGCTGATAACATCCATCACGCCCAGCCGGTATGCCTCTTTCATGGTACTGTCACTGGCCTCTGCCGTGATCAGAAATACCGGGATTTTTTCAAGAAGTCCTGCTGCCTTTAAATGGCGCAGAACCTCCAGACCATCCATAACAGGCATAACCACATCCAAAAGCACGGCACAGTATTTTTCCGGATTTTCCTGGAGCATTTCTAATCCGGCTTTTCCGTTTTCCGCCTCTTCCACCTCATAAAAAGCTGAAAAAAGGTTATCTAAAATCCCTCTGTTTATCTCATCGTCATCTACAATCAATATGGTATTCTGTGAAAAATAGTCTTCTGTATACGAATCTTTTAACATTCGTTAAGCTCCTTTCGCTGTCCCCAAACCAATACGTCTATTTTCATTATACCCTATAGCTGCAGATATGGGCAAGCATTTTCATACACGCCTTTCTTTTATCCCGCCTGTCACGATCGAGTAATAGGCTTTTGATGTTCCCCGATAGACGATTGCATAGAAAAATGCGAATACCAGATAACAGCATGCCATAATAAGGAGCAAAAGACTTTTATTTGTTACACTTAATAAAACCAAAAGCTTATAGATAAAAGAAAACGCAAAACAAAGATGCACTCCCGCAATGGCAAGGGGAAGGAAAAATACAGTGAGTATCTGAGAATTAATGCTTTTTCGGATCTCCCGGTCCGTCATCCCTACTTTCTGCATAATCTCAAATTTTGCCTGATCCTCATAACCTTCTGATACCTGTTTGTAATAAATGATAAGAACTGCAGCGAAAATAAAGACGATCCCTAAAAATACCCCTAAAAAGAGCAGGCTTCCATACATACTATAAAAATAAGTCTTTTCACTGGCATATCCATTACAAGTCACAGAAGTGTCATTGCCTAAGCCGGTAACTTCGGCAAGATTTTTTTCAACTCTGTTCTGTACCCGAATCTGCACGTTTTCCTCTCCCTTTAGGTTAAATCCGTAAATCCAGTGAATACTCAGCACCTGCTTTCCATTTTCCCTTTTCCAGTTTTTTAATGAAGATAGGGTATCTAAAAAATCAGGTACAATGATGTACATGGTTGGGTAGATCTGCGATCCGTCTACTCCTGTGCTGATAAAAGAGTCCACCTGTTTTTTTATCTTTAAAGGCTTTCTGTCCCCAAAAGCAATGGTATCCTTTTCATACTTTGCCGACTTTGTCGTGTAAAGAAGCACTTCATCTTCTTTCAGCTTCTCTTCCCTATTCATAAGCCGGTTATAATCCTGAAGGGAAATTAAAATGACCTGCCAGTCGCCTCCATCCGGCGCAGCATTTCCGTATTCTGTGCTGTAATCATCAATTTTCCCATTATAAACATCTACTCCGGTAAGATCACCCATATAATATTCCTGGGTCTCTTTTACAGCAGTCCTCTCTTCTTTGACTGCAGCTTCCGTCAGCTTTTTTATCTCATTTGCTGCGGATTTATTTATATCCGATATATCCTCATATTCAATATCCAGGTTGATATCCATGGGATACCTTCTTTTTAAACTGTCCTCAGTCCCGGCAAAAAGACAAACCGTAGAGGAGACCATTACCAGCACCATAGTGCATAGGATACATATGGACGCAAGTCCTGCTCCATTTCTCTTCATCCGGTACATCATAGAGGATACAGAAACAAAATGGCTGGTCTTATAGTAATAGCTTTTTTTCTTCTGCAAAAGCCGGCACACAGCCACTGACCCGGAAACAAACAGCAGATAGGTTCCGGCGATCACCATCTCCACTGCCAAAAAGAACCACAAAAAAGCCACCACCGGGTCCTGAATCATCACAGCTAAATAATAGGCTCCCCCAAGGAGCAGGCAGCCTAAAAGGGCCAGCACCCAGTTTGCCTTAGGCGGTCTCTCCCCTGTATTTTCACTTTCCAAAAGCTCTATCGGTTTCGATAAATGAATCTGGCGTAGCATATTCCCATAGATCACCAAAAAAATCACCGCAAATAATCCTACTACCTGTGAAATGGATTCCATAGAAACAGAAACCGTAAAGTCCGCCGTTCCATTTAACAGATTCACCAGGATCAGTTCCCCAAATTTAGAAAAAGTAATTCCGAAAAACAGCCCGCCTCCAAAGGAAAAGGCTGCTGTAAGGATTGTCTCCCATAAAAGCACAAGAGCGATATTGTCTTTTCCCATTCCTAAAATATTAAAAAGACCAAATTCTTTTTTTCTTCTTCTGGTAAGAAAAGAATTTGTATAAAAAAGGAAGAGAAAGGAAAAAAATCCCATAACCCCAAAGCCAAGGCTGAGCATTCCCTGAAGGGTCTCCCCTCCGGGCATTTTATTAATGGCATCGCTTTTAGAGAGGAAAGAGATCAGATAAGTCATCATCACCATTCCGGCACAGGTAAGCAGATAGGGCATATAAAGCTTCCTGCTCTTTTTTATTCCCATCCACGCCAGTTTTCTGTAAATTCCTTTTTTCATAATCTGTCACCGCCTGTTTTGATTTTCATTTCTTTCCTACAGCATAACGAAAAAAGGAAATGTCCGCCATCGAATAAGCTTACATTCCCTTTTCACTTCTTACATTTTTGTAAGAAGTTTATTCCGCTTCTCTGGGGAGAAAAGTGATTTTCATACAGGTTCCCTTATCCAAACAGGATTCTGCAGTAATCTCATGTCCCAGGTTCCTGCAGATACGCCGACATAAATAAAGCCCGATCCCGCTTGCCTTTTTATCTGCTCTTCCATTATACCCGGTATACCCCTTTTCAAAAATCCGGGGCAGATCCTGAGGGTCTATTCCGATTCCTGTATCCCGGATCATAAGTGCCCCTTCATCTTTTGCCTCAATAAAAATGCAGCCTTCAGCTGGGGTATATTTTACCGCATTTGACAGAAGCTGCTCAATAACAAAGAGCAGCCATTTTTCATCTGTGGTAACTTTAAAATTCAGAGGCGTATAGGACAGGCGAAGCTTTTTCCCTATAAACTGGCTGGAAAATTTCTTAACCGCCTGCTTTAGTATCCCGTCTATATCATATTCCCCTATTACATAATCGGTAAAATCCGAATCCAGCCTTAAAAACACCATAACCATTTCCACATACTGTTCGATCCTTACCAGCTCTTCTGAAACTCTCCTTCCAAGAGGTGAATCTTCATTCTGCAGATGCAGGCGCATAGACGCGATGGGCGTTTTAATCTGATGTGCCCAGGCGGAATAATAATCCATCATGTCTGCATAACGCATGGTCATGGTATTCTTCAGCTTTGTCTGTTCTTCTTTTTGTCCCAGCAAAAGCTCCTGGTAATCCGCTTCTATAATAGAATCCGCCTTTGGAAGAGTTTCGATCATGGAAGACGGCAGAGCTTTCAGTTCCTTAAGCCTAAGGTGCTTATGATAGGCTTTATAATAATCCACTCCCAGAAAGCAAAGTCCGAGAACCCCACATACAAACGCCGGATAAAGTACTGCCCCCAACGGCAGATGATAGAGAAAAAAAGCCGCACCAAACACCATGCAGAACAGGAAAAATACCCCGATTCCTTTTTTTCTATTCTTTAGGTAATATACAAAAAACTCCACTGTAAGCCACCTCTTTTACCCAATCAGATAACCCACGCCGAATTTCGTGGTGATAAACCCGGTAAGCCCTGCTTGGTCCAGTTTTTTGCGCAGGCGGTTTACATTTACGGTAAGGGTATTCTCATCCACAAAACTGTCAGTTTCCCAAAGGCGTTCCATAAGACGTTCCCTGCTTACCACCTTGCCTTTGTTTTCCATAAGGGTCAGAAGAATCCTGTACTCATTTTTTGTAAGAGAAATCGGTTCCTCCTTATAGGTAAGCGTATTATCTCCGGTATTTAAAAAAGCGCCCCGGTGTTCCAGAACCGGAACCACAGAAGCAAAATCATAGGTACGCCTGAGCATTGCCTGGATTTTTGCGATCAAAACACTCATATCAAAGGGCTTGGCAATAAAATCATCTGCCCCCATATTCATGGCCATAACAATATTCATATTATCCGAAGCGGAGGAAATAAAAATAATAGGGACTTTAGAAACCTTTCTGATCTCCTGGCACCAGTAATACCCGTTAAAAAAGGGCAGGGAAATGTCCAGCAAAACAAGATGCGGACCATAGGCGGCAAACTCCTTTGTCACTTTCCGGAAATCCCGGATGCCTCTCACGTCCAGATCCCAGTTTTTCCCCTGTTCTATGACCGCCTCTGTGATGCCGGGATCATCCTCCACAATTAAAATCTTCATTGGATTCACCTTCTTACTAAAAATATTCTGCCTAACTGTCCGTTACGTCCGCAGCCGGAACGTGCGAGGCGCCAGACGGTACACCAAAACACATGCCACGATTATGTATAAGAAACAAAAAACAATACACAATCCCCCAAACAAAAGGGTAGGCATCCGTACCTGCATCAAAAAGAAACAGATAAAATATGTGGCCGATGTCACAATAGGATAAGTTCCGCTTTTCATTTCCGTTCCTGCATTATAAGGCTGCAGAAGATAGTAAATGGTCAGGTAATGCACAGAAAAGAACATACTCATAAAAAGAACGGAAACAACAAGCACTACATAATTCATAGGATTTTCTGTTCCGCCGGAAGCGTATAAAAGAACTGCCAGCCCCACTCCGATCACAAAAGCCGGCAAGAGATTCACCTTAATGATCTCCCGCAGACGGATGCGAAACAGCTTTAAGATCATAGATGGTTCCTTAAAAAAGGAGTAGGTCAAAAGGCTGTGGTCACAGTTCATAAAAAGCGCCCGGGTAAAACCTGAACCGCGGTTTATGGAATATAAAATAAAAACAAAATAAGGCAGGAAAGTCATTAATAACTCATTTGTCTTTCCCCGTAACTCCGGCAGATAAAAAAAGGCAAGCAAAATCACCCCAAACACACAGGCACTGATCCAGGCAATCTTTTTCGAGGCTTTCCATAGGATTTTCTGGTGACGGCGGATAAACAGCTCATTTAAATATTCAAAGCCTTTTTTGCGGCTGGTAATCCCTGTGTCTGCACTGATCAGTTTTTCATTCTGCGCTTTTGAAACCTTTGCCACAGAATCCATCTGGTTTGTCACCTGGATTAAAAGCTGCTGGTTTACCTCCCGGTAATAAGGAAAACTGTAAATCCTTTTTATTCCCAGGATGCCTGTCGGAATGAAAAGCAGCATGACACCTGCGCTTACTGTCTCCGGAAGCACTATGCCAAGGGCAGGCAGGCCGTAAGCTGCCCCGAGAATCAAAAGTAAAGACAGCCAGTAAGCCTTTCCTCCCTTATCTTCATTGTAAACCTGGCCGTTATGCTCATACCGCCACAGGGAAAAAGCCGTAAATGCCAGCTTTAAACCTGCCACAGAAAAAGGAAGAAGAACACACACCCAAAAAGGAATCCCTCTCTTCATTCCAAACCATAACGAAAAAGGAAGGAACCCTAAAACTACTTTAAAAATAGAATAGGTATAATTCACCAGCGTGTAATTTCTGGCATTCATCCGCATGAGGATCATCGCATAATATTTGTCCCGGCTTGGGTGAAACATTTCCGTATTCCCATAACCTCCAAAAATGGTTAAGAAAAAGAAGATATGCAGATACACAGCTCCTCTTTGCACATTTTCATAAAGGGCGCTGATTCCGCCGATCAGAAGAAGAAAATACAAAAATTTCCCCAGAAAAATGTTCACGATTTCCCATAAAACAGAGAGAACATTTGCAAATATCTTCAGTCCATATACGCTGTACAGCTTTGCAGGCAGTAATTTTTTTATAAGAGGGATCTGCTTTAAGGAGTAAAGAATCCCATTCACACGATAAGCATTTTTTAGGGAAAAAGAAATCCGCAGCGTTTTATTCATGTTCATCCTCCCTTAAAGCAGCAATAATTTTATCTTTAAATCCATGGTTGTCCAGATTTGCCTTATCTACAAGCTCCAGCTCCCCATGGTTTAAAAGAACGATCTCATCACAAAGATCTAAAGCAAGGTCTAAAATATGAGTGGAAAAAATAGTGATCCGTCCCTGCTTCTGCCCGCGCAGGAACTGTTTCATCTCTTCCGCTACCACCACGTCAAGGGATGTCAAAGGCTCATCCAGCAAAAGGATCTTGGGGCGCGCGATAATGTTAATGAGCATCTGCATTTTATTTTTCATGCCATGGGAATAATCTTTTAAGAGCTTATCCTGATCCTCTTTCTCTATTCCTATGCTGGCAAAGTATTCGTCTATGGATTTTGGCTCCTGGATGCTTTTTTCATTGATGTCCAGAAAAAACTTTAAAAACTCCCTGCCTGTGAGAAATTCCGGAACTGTAGGGGTAGAAAGGACATACCCGATATCTTCAGGAGACAGCTCTCTTTTATTTCCCCCGTCCTCCAGATAAAAGCTTCCCCCGTCGCAACGGATATCCCGGTTCAGGCAGTTAAAAAGTGTAGTCTTGCCGGCCCCGTTTCGTCCTAAAAGCCCGTAAATCTTTCCTGTACCGAAAGTAAAGGTCACATCCCGGAGCACTTCTTTCTTTTCAAAACTCTTTGCCAAATGTTCGATTACAAAATTCATACACAGTCCCTCCCGGTCTTCTTTGCGGCATTGTCATATCTTTTCTTTAAGTATGTGTTACATTCCCATACTAATCAGAACATTCAGACAGATATACGCTAATCACAGAATAACACAGAGGTATCTATCGTGCAAGATATATTAAAGCAAAACAAAAAATAACAAAACCTATGCTCCTAAACACAGTCCTGGAAATTACAAGAAAAGCTGGCTTTGAAGCCGTAAACGCAAGAAACATTGCACAAATGCTGAATTGCTCCACCCGCCCTATTTTTACCTGTTTTGAAAATATGGAAGAACTAAAAACGGAATTTCTTGATTTTGCTTTTTCCTTTTATGAGCAGTATGTAACCGCTTACAGCAAATCCCAGCCAACGGATCCCTGTCTTATCCTGCCGCTCTCATACATTGCATTTGCCAGAGAAGAAACTCATTTGTTCAGATTATTGTTTATCAACGATATGGATTTATCTATGAAAGAAACGAAAGACTTTTATAAAGAAATTGGCAATGAAAAAAAGGCAAAAGCCTTTTCCGATGGAATTGGCCTGAAATTTGAACAGGGCAAACCCATTTTTTTAGATCTGTTTTTATACAGCCATGGCATAGCTGTTTTAACAGCAGCCGGCAAAGTAACGCTGGACAAGGATACGCTTACCTTCATGCTCCAAAACCTATTGTCTGCTCTCATAAATCAGGCAAAAGAAAATATGTCCCCTACTTGATAAAAGACTTTTAATAAATAGAAAGGTACGAAATATGGAAAACAGTCAATATCTGATCGATTTTTATAATACCTATGAGGAAGACAGCCGACTTACATCCAAACACGGAAGCGTAGAATTTCTTACCACTATGCGCTATATAGAAAAATATTTGAAACCAAATGCCCGTATACTGGAAATCGGAGCGGGAACAGGGAGATATTCCCATGCCCTGGCACGCCGGGGATATACTGTTGATGCGGTAGAATTAGTAGAACATAATATAGATATTTTCCGCAAAAACACTTTAAGCACGGAAAAAGTATCTATTGTTCAGGAGAATGCACTACATCTCTCTGCTTTTGCCAACCAGCAATACGACCTTACCCTGCTGTTAGGGCCCCTTTACCATCTTTACAGCATGGAAGATAAACGCCAGGCTATTGCAGAGGCACTCCGTGTCACCAAAACAGGAGGAATCCTCTTCGCCGCATATGTCATTTCCGACGGCTGCCTGCTGGATGAAGGATTCCATCGCGGAAACGTCAATGTTGCGGAATATATAAAAAACGGACTTCTTGATGAAAAGACATTTGCCGCCAGCTCTAAACCTGAAGATCTATTCGAGCTTGTCCGCAAAGAGGACATAGACGATTTAATGTCTGTATTTCCAGTAACCAGGCTTCATTATGTTGCGGCTGACGGCTGTTCTTTATTTATGCGTGAAGCAATTGACAAGATGGACAATGCAGCATTTCAACTGTATTTAAAATATCATTTCGCCACGTGTGAGCGCGGGGATCTATCAGGTGTCACCAGCCATGCACTTGATATATTCCAAAAAAGATAGCAGACGGACGGGGCTTCCCGTCTCAGGCTGCAGACAAAATGGGGAAAATTGTAGGTATTTATAACTCTTCTGCTTTAAATAGAAAATTTAAACACCGGAAACATATTGGAAATTGATACATATTCTGACTGCTTAAAGTATTAGGAGGAAGCTTCTGTTCTTTGGACGGTTCCCTCTTCCAATAACCGTTTATTCAAATCCGGGGAATCCTGAAGCAAAGTCTTAAATTCCTTTTCTGTAAGTGTTTTTATTTTAGCCGAATCTCCGGCTGTATAGATCTGCAGCTGACGAAATACTTCATATATCATGATCTTTTCTCCCTATAAGTATTTGCTGTTTTTATGAAAGACAGCCCCTCAGGCCGTCTTTCTACTCTCGGAACAGTCTCTTTTTGGAGAGATTTCATTGCGGTCTATCCCGTACATACAGCTTATAAAAATGCGAAGGTCCACTGCATTAGAAAAACATCTCCTTTTGTTTTTCCAACTGCGTATTTAAAATGTTCTCTGTTCTGAATATGTCTGATCTTCATAATATTTCTCCTTTCTCAGATTTTGGTCCGTCTATTTTGTTTTTATTTTCTGATTCAATTATAAAAAATCTCAATCGGGTTTTCCATCTATATGCAGACAGATTATAAAATGTTTAAGACAGATTTTATATGAGCAAAATCTCAGAAAATCCTAAGTTTTTTTCTTGCTTTCTCAAATGCAGGAAGATAAAATATAAGAAAAAAGACATAAAATCAAAACGTAGGAGAAGAAATTCATGATCCATGACGTATCTTTTCGATTAGACGAAAACAGCCGTGAGCTGTCTCTTCCTTACCGGGATGCCTTTCCCTGTGGAATTGAATTCTATGATTCTTCAGGCGCCATAGGAAAGATCATTACCTGGCATTGGCACCCGTATTTTGAGATAAATTATGTAACAGAAGGGGAAGTTATCTATCGCATAGACCAGGAAGAATATTTGCTGAAAAAAGGAGAGGCTATTTTCATAAATGCCAGCCGCCTTCATATGATCTCACTTCCGCCGCACTGTGCCAGAGCCACCCATTATGCCGTCAAATTTGATAAAAGCCTTTTCTGTGGAACCGGGAATAATTATCTGGAAGAAAAATATATTTCTCCGGTCTTAAATAACCGCGGCTTCTCTTCTTATGCTATCCGGCCTGACTCAGAAGCAGGTGTCCATATGATTTCACGTCTTCACCGGATGTTCCATGATTTTCTGGAAGAACCTTTCGGATATGAATATCATGTGATAGGAGAATTAGGACAATTTTGGGCCGAGATGCTTTCCTATGCACGGGCAGAAGGCTGTCTGGCAGAAAAGCTGCACACTTCCGACAATGATAAGATCCTCCCTATGATCCAGTACATTACCGATCATTACCAAGAAAAAATTTCTTTACCTGATATTGCATCTGCTGCCTCTATCAGTACCCGTGAATGTGACCGCTGCTTTGCCAGATATATCCGGATGTCTCCCATAGATCGGAAGAGCACACGTCTGAACTCC
>CALIZJ010000054.1 GCA_938028845.1 uncultured Blautia sp. | reverse complement strand
TCAGTCAACGCGGATCGGATACGTTTATACCGGGAACGGAAAAGAAGATGTGAGGAGTTCTGTTCCAGGGCAGGCCAGATGACGGCTGTGAATCGAATGACGGCAAAAGAGCAGGAAGCGGAGCTGTGGGAACTATTGAAATTTTTGCAGGGCTGTGTGTTCCTCACGGCAAAGGGATTGAAGTTTACCTATAAGATCCATGGCGGCGAGATGTTTGTGAACCGGAAGTCAAAATCGATCACACAGGCCACTGTATTCATGGCGTATTGGAAAGCGGTGGAGCTGATGAAGGAGAACGGATCTGTGAACGGTCCGAAACAGCTGGGAACCTTCGGGGCAAGTTACCTGTATCCTGTGTTTGTGAGGATCGGGGTGATCCGTAAATTGACAGATATAAATCAGCAGGAGGAAGAAAATGAGCCTATTTCAGATTTGGACAACACATAACAGACCATGGTCAGTTCGGGAAATTATCGTTTTCCTGATCATTCTGTCGGTCTGCTCCTTTTTTATTTTTCGGGCTGTGCGTAGGAAACGGTTAAAACTCCAGCAGGGCGCAGCGGTATTGGCTCTGATTCTCTTTCTCGGAGTCGTGTTTGCTTCCACAGTGTTTACCAGGACACCGACCGTTCGGCGCTATGAACGAATTCCATTCTGGTCATGGTATGAGGTGATTGTAAACCACAGCCAGGACCTGCTGATCGAAAACCTTTTGAATATGATTCTATTGCTCCCGGTAGGGATCTTACTGCCGATGATTCTGGACAGCCGGCTTCGACCTTCCATGGTGTTCCTGATTGGGGTGGTCATCTCAGCGGTCATTGAACTTAGCCAGCTGATTTTTCAGCGTGGACTCTTTGAGTGGGACGATATGATCCATAACGGCCTCGGTTGTATGCTGGGATGTTTGGTTATGAATGCGGCTATGAAGAAGTGGAGGAGAAGACGCGGAAGAACTTGCTAAAAAAATTGCTGATAATTTTATGATTAGATTGAAACGAAAATACTCATTGATAATCTCCCGTTTTCCACTTGCTATGTATCAACTATAGAGCGAATATCACCATAGCCTGGAGTACTGGACATGGGCCAGAAATCATTATAGGCTGGAAGGTGGGTAATAAAATGGGTAGAATGGGACGAGATACGGAACAAGACAGAATCGGTCAGGCAGACACAAGCCAGAAAATTGCGTGTGGAAAACCGGAATCTGGAAAACAGGAGGCGCCCAGGCTGTGGGGAAAGCGCACCGCCAATTCATCAGAAATCGTACACACGGTGCTTGGCAGCCTGGAAGCTTACCTGCATAACAATCCCCCTGATTATCGGTTTCAGGTGGAGAGCCTTTTGGAACTGCTCTATTATGCTTTCACGGAGTATAACATTACAGAGAGCCCGGAGTTTAAGGCGAAGATAGGACCGTTGGACCGTAAACTGAGAGATCTGGCGGAAACGGATGAGGCGGCGGATGAGTATATGAATGTGGTTTACAGTTTATGCGCGGCATATGAGCGTCAGAGCTATGTGGAAGGCATCAAAGTCGGGGCGAGGCTGATGATGGAGATGATGGAACCGGTCACAGAATGAACTGATAAGGCACTTCTGCAGAGGGTACCTGTTTACATCCTTTGCAGAGAGGTTTTTTTATGCCTTGACGTATTTTGTTTTGGTCGGTTAGACTTGTCTGGAAAGACCATTTTAGCTTTCCAGATTTCAGAAACGGTTTCAGGTGAACAGTTCATCAGACTGGTGGATATTGACGGCAGAACCCTCTCCTTCTACGAGAATGGCACCAGGGAGATGGGGGCGAACCGTTTGTATCAGATTGCAACGGCTCTCCATGTAAACGCAAATGACCTGGATTTGGAATGGATGGGATGTACGAACGTGCAAACAAGAATGGACGATGAGATGGTAGGCATGTTTACAGGGATGAGTGTGGAGCAGAAAGCACAGATACTGGAGTTTGCCCGGTTTATTATGCATGGAAAGTCCGTGTAGATCCTGCAATGCGCACAGGGGTTGCGGTGTAAGGGTGGTAAGCGTAGGATTATATTATAGAGGAAACCGGGCGTGGACAATAGAGATGCCCGTTCACCCGGTTTTGTAGTGGGGTGTAGTCTGTGTGTAAAGATTGACGGAGATTTTTGAAAATTCCTAATTTACTGTCTCCTCTGTGGATACCGCATTCGCCAACGATTTTGCCTTTCTGTCTTTTTCGAGGATATTTCTGAGCTGGGCTGTATCGCCTGGAAGGATGTGCATACAAGTTTCCATGGCAGATTTTGCTGCAAGCTCGGCCATCGTTCTGGAAAAAGTAATACTGTCCGTGTCATCCTCGAACGTCCTCTTGGGGATTGCATAGTACATGCCGGCAATCTCAAGATAGTGTCTCATGTGACGGATCAGTTTACTATTCACATCTTTTGAGTCCAGATACGCTTCCAGTTCTTCCTTCTTTATGTATAGAGTCTGGTTATGCATGCGGAGGATCCCTTTGATTTCTTCCTGCGTTTCGGGACTGATATCCGGATATTCATCCTTATTGCAGAAGCAGAACCGGTGTATCGCCGGATAAGCTGTCGGGCCGGAGCAGGATGTGGTCGCGCATCCCATGGTGCAGGAGAGGGCGCGGATGTTCAACTTCACATGCGGTATGGTAAGCAGCCACATATCGCCATATCTGGAGCAGGCCAGGCTACAGAACATAATCCCTGTAGTCGAGTACGTAAGCCGACCCTCAAAGTATTTAATGCCGGGATTACCGCTGTCATCCACGTCCCCGGTGTTGATCTTAAGGGAAGCGGTACACTCCCCATTAGAATGCAGGTCACCCAGATGAAGTATCCCGTGGTCGAGTTTGGGCTCTGTATTGGGGGTAGTTGAGAGGAAGAATATATGATAGTCACCAGGATACCGTGCGAACGCCTCCTCATGGATACTATAGCGGAAGCGGGTGGCCTTATTCTCGCCTTCCGTTTTCATGTTCTCAATGATGTGGAATATCGCGCTCAGATTCAGATCCAGCCCGTCACACACCTTCAACAAGGTAGAGATGGTTGTGGAGGATGGGCGCTTGTACATATTGTCAATGGTCTTCTGGGCAATGTTAATCCCTTTGGCGTGGCAGAGTTCACGTATCCCTCTCTGGCGGATATCTTTTTTCTCGGCGTAGTCCTTAATATAGTTGATTACATTCTGGATGATTTCTGCATTTGTCATGTGAATGCCTCCTTGTGGGTGGAACCGGGTAGCCCCTCCGGTTGAGTCTCGGGTATCTTTACTATAGTATACCACGGAAATTAGAAAAAATATATATAAAAATAAAATTTATGAGTATTATTTTACTCAAATGTATGATGTGATAGTAAGATAAGACTATGAGGTTTGATTTTAGAGTAAATTATTACAAAATGCACAAAAACCACTGCGGATTTTACAAAAAATTTAAATAATTTTCACAAAGTATTGACAAATCTAGAGGGAACATATACAATAGAAAAAAAGACCCACCCTTGGCACAGGGCGGATCTCTTTAATAGTTCGTAATAGATAAATCTGAGAATGTAAAATTGTATATTTCAATGGCACTTGAATACTATACAGATTTTTGTTTTACAACTTCCCTGGATTTATCCCTAAACTGATGATGTACATGAATGACAAGGGCTTTTGACGAAATAATAGAGGCATTTCCCTGCCTCGAATTACTGTAAAACCTTATGGTCTCTTTTTGTACATCTCGTATAGGTTACCACACAACGCATTGCCTGTCAAGCACTTTTTGAGTATTTTTGAAAATTCGCGCAATTCATGCGATTTCGGGAAATCCGAGGACTTTGGCAAATTAACAGTCCCCACACTTCCTATATGAAGGATTCCTGCGGCAGTGGGATTTATTATTTGGAATGACAGGCAGGTATCGGACAACATTAGCCAGCAGACTGAGGAGGCATGGCCGACATTGCGAGAACGTATCGTAGGCTGGACCATGGGGAATACCTTGGAATGTCTGCCCATGATAAGCGTCAGTACTCTGACGCTGCAAAGGAAAAGAAGTGAGCATATGATGAGAACGATTATTTGTAGCAATTAAGACGATGCAGTCAAACCCCAGAGTAACTGCATCCACAATAATCGCTGGAAGGTTCCCAGTGCCATAGGGAATCTGACAAGTATATATTTGTGATGCAGGGTTGGGCATACATATGAGTATGTCTGTTCTCTTAAGCCGATCAATTTCAGCGTATGAGAGCAGATTTGGCTGCTAAAGAAGAGAGTGTATGTGGCGAGCGATGCGCCTTAGAGACGTTTGTGGGAAACCACTCTTTTTGATGACCGGTAAAGGCCGGAGCAGGAATGGAATGTCATGACCTGGTCCGGCCTTTTTGCCTTTTCCTGGCTGAAATGTCAGGGGGGATTCATCAAACGGAAAGGGGGTGGTTTTGCATGGATGCCGACGGGAAAAGTCCGAGGACGCTTTTAATTATAGGCCAGGAGCTTGCGCTTTGGAGAAAATCACACGGCTATAAGACTCAAGAAGATTTTGCACATCTCGTTGGCATCTCGCATAGAAAAGTGCAGAGGTTGGAACGGGGAGAGAGGCTGCCGGCTTGGGAGGATATTTACAGATTAAAGGAATTTATGGGTGTGGAGTTTGAGTTTTTCGTTACATCTGAAATGGAACGGGACAAGCCGCATAGCGGTAGTAAGCCGATGGAGACCCGCCTAAACCATCTTATAAGGCGACTTCGAATGTGGTACGAGAATAGCCCGTATTGTGAAGAAAAAGAGGACGATATGGACACACTGGAACATCTTATGGGGACGATAGATAGATCCCGGAAGAATTATAAATAGAATAGGAAAAGTGTAGGAATAAAAAAATGGACGATAATGATGTATGAAAGCCGCTTCGGGGAGATGAATCTGAAGCGGCTTATTTTTTTTGGCCATGGCTCAGTAGGCAAAAATTATCCAAATATGGCTAATTTTTCATTAACCTCTCCACAAATGGCCTGTCGGAATTGCTACCATATAATCACAACAAACACACAGCATAATGCCTGGTCGCGAACAGGCGAAGGATGCCATATAGATTCTGACAGTTTTCGGAAGAAACCGATGCTGTATGGATCAATGGAGGTACTTTGCTTATTTGCGGCCTTTTTTGATGGCATCTCTTACGCATTCCACAGGCTACACCAGGAAAGGAGATCATTATGGAAGGAAGAAACAAAGAGCTTAAAGTTGTAGTAGTGCGGCCAGAGGAGCATCCACAGGTTGTGGTGATGAAAGATGTAAGCGCCTGGTTTAGTGGAGCCTTTATCCAGATACCGGCCTACACACAGGATACGGTAATCCTTGCTCCAGAACAGAAAGAAGGACTGACATTGAACCGTGGATTGTTTGACTCTGGACAGAGTCAGATACGCCAGATAGTCGCAGGAGACTTTCTCGTCTGCGGCGTTTCGGAGGATGGGAGCTTCCGCAGCCTGACGGATCAGGAGACGTATCTGTATCTGGAGAGGTTCCGACAGCCGGAGAAATTCCTGTCGGCCGGCAATGTGATCTTCTGTGTACCGTTTGCGCACAGGATGTCGTATACCTCGGACTTGTCAAAGAAGCAGATTGGTGGTTCTTTACCAGAATAGGATAAATGTATGGGCGAACATAAAACTCTATGAATCCGTACTGAAATCTATCGAAGGTCCTACGTTTGACCTGTCTAAAAGAGTTAAGGGTTTCGGTACAATATCTATGTCAGTTGGGAAGTAACGGAAGGCTACTCCTGCTGTGGAAGTTCCCTGATAAGTAAGGAACTGGCCGGTAATGTAATAAAGTACTGGCAAAGCTGAAACAAAAAAATTTAATATCTCAAAGCCGGATGCATACGGCAGAGGATGTTTTCATACGGGACTTTCCATTTGCGTGGGTGATTTAGAAATAATCACTTGCGCAGAGGGAAAGTGCGTAAGAGAACGTCTCTGACCTTGTGCATCTTTTTTTGTGCTGTCGGGGCTCTCTTATCCGCACCAGGCAATCAGAAGCGCTCTTTCCCGTGATCACATCCATCTGCTGGAAGCGTCCGCAGAAAGGACGTAATCATGGAAAGAACGAACATCACTATCAACGGCAACGTAATTATAACCGAGAGTACCACACTGGACGAGCTGTTGGCTCTCATTGGAGCTGTGGAGAAGGCGGAGAAGACCCCTACTGCAAAGGCTCTGCGAGAAAAGAAGCGTGAGGATGGAACGGTAGAGGAGATCAAGCCTTTGGCGGAAAGCATGGGCTGCAAGGCCTACGCTAACGGCTACGCTGTGTACACCAATGATACCGGCACCACTGTTCTCTGGCTCCCGGATTGCAGCAGCTTTACGTTTCAGTTTGATCCGCTAAGGGAAAAGGAGAAAGAGTATCTGGCCCAGAGGACGACTGTGGATGGGGATGTTCTGGGAAACCAGCCCTGGTTTATGGCGGTGTTGCTAAGAGGTGACCACCAGGTAGAGATCAACAGCATGAACCGGCAGTTTGACCGTAAGGGTGCGAAGAAGGAGCTGTGGGATGAGGACGAGACGGAGGAGAAGCGTGAGGAACGGTGGAACCCTGGATATCATTATGAAAATCCGGAAACGGCGTACATAAGGAAGGAGACTCTTCGGGAGCAGCTTGACAAACTCACGGAC
>CALIZJ010000053.1 GCA_938028845.1 uncultured Blautia sp. | reverse complement strand
AAAAGAAATATGCAGTTCCTGACGTTTTCGTCCAAGTTCTTCCAATTCTTTTTTTGCTTTGATCAGTTCCTGGAGCCCCTGTATGTCTGAAGGGTCCCACTCCTGGTTCTTCTTTGCAAGACTTTCCTCCTTGATCCGAAGGACGGCATCGGCAAAGGCTCTGTTTTGTTCCTCTGCATTTTCCAGATGGATGGTGGCATTAAATAGGGACGCCACCTCTCTTTGCTGTTCGCTGTCTGTAAAAACATTCAGCAGCTTGGCGGGATTTACCTCTCCTGCCGCCCGCTGGGCAAACAGCATATCCGCCACCTCCCTGTACAAGGGTTCCACAAAATCCTCCGGCTGGATATATTTTTCCACCTTCTCAAAGATGCCCGGATAAGTCACCAGCCAGGTAAGCATCAGCTTCTGCGCCTTCTGTCCGGCCGACTCTGTTTTTTTCTTCTCCGAAGCCGTACTCTTTACCATGATCCGGTTTTCCGCTTTCGTCCCCTTTATAGCAAGGGTGTTTACACGTTTTCTAAGATCTCCGTTTTCAATACGGCACCGGGATTGATATTTTTTCACAATGGCTTCTATATACAGATTCCTTTCAAGCTCATCTTCAAGCTCCAAAAGAAGACCTGCGCAGTAATCAAAAAAGCGGTTCTGCCCCTGGGGTTCTTCCATGGGGTAGTCTCTCTCGGCTATGCTCACCCGGAACATAAAGCTGTCCATCGCCTGCTCCAAACGCTCTTCAAACGCCTCCGCCCCCATATTTTTAATAAATTCATCCGGGTCTTTGTAGGGTTTCAGATCCACCACCCTGGAATTTACCCCTGCATCCCGCAAAATGGGTATTCCCCGAAGAGCTGCGCGGATTCCCGCCTCATCGCTGTCGTATAAGAGCAGCACTTCCTTCGTATAGCGTTTTAAAAGGCTGGCATGGCCTGAGGTAAGGGCTGTTCCCAAAGAGGCCACCGCATTGGTAAAGCCTGCCTGGTGCATGGAAATCACGTCCATATAGCCCTCACAGACAATAAGATAATTTTTCCTGGTGGTCCTGGCCACGTTCAGACCGTATAAGTTCCGGCTTTTATCAAAAATCTTCGTCTCCGGGGAATTTAAGTATTTGGGTTTTCCATCCCCCATCACCCTTCCCCCGAAACCGATCACACGGTTATTTACATCCATAATGGGGAAGATCACACGGTTCCAGAACTTATCGTACATGCCATGGCGTTCGTCCACATTAAAAAGTCCGGATTCCCTTAAAAGCTCGTCGCTGTATTTCTGGCCTTTTAAATACCGGTACAGATCGTCGCTGTACTTATCTGAATAGCCAAGGCCGAACTTTTTCATGGTTTCCTCGCTTAAGCCTCTCCCGGCAAGGTACTGGTAAGCCACCCTGCCGTTTTCCCTTCGCAGCTGATAATAAAAATACTGGGCGGCCTTTTTATTAATTTCAAGAAGAAGGGCCTTTCTCTCCGCTTTCTCCTTCGCCTCTTTGGAATATTCTATCCTGGGAAGCTCTACGCCCGCCCTGTCCGCCAGGTGGTGCAATGCTTCTCCAAAGGTAAAATTTTCATATTCCATAATAAAGTTAAAAACATTCCCCCCTGCGCCGCAGCCAAAGCAGTAATACATCTGCTTGGCGGGGGTCACCGAAAACGACGGTGTTTTTTCGTTATGAAAAGGGCACAGTCCGAAATAAGAGCTTCCCTTTCTGGTCAGCTTTACGTATTGGGACACCACGTCTACAATATCATTTTTCATACGTACCTCTTCAATGATATCGTCTGAATAACGCATGCTTATCCTCCTCTGATGTCAATAAACTTCCCATGCTTTGGGTATGTAGATCTCCCGGAATTTATCCATCGAATACTGGTCGGTCATTCCTGACAGATAGTCGCAGACAGCCTGGGATTTTTTCACACCCTTATGTAAGATCAGCTCCCGGTATTCTCTTGACATGGCTTCCGGGTGCTCTATGTAATATTCATATAGCTCTGTGAGCATTTTAATTGCCTTTTGTTCTTCTTTTTTTGCCACTGGATTTTCGTATACATTCCGAAACATGATGCGCCTTAGATCCATCATTGCCTCCTGGATCTCCCCTGACATCTGAATGAAATCCTTATCCATGCTGTTTTCTATAATGTCATGTACAAATGTATTCAGCCTCTCCCTGGTGGTATAGCCTAAAAGCATCCGAAGGGTAATAGGAATATCATCTTCTGTAATGATCCCTGCCCGCTGGGCATCATCCATATCGTGATGGATGTAGGCGATCTTATCGGAAAAACGCACTACCTGCCCTTCCAAGGTGGCAGGATTTCCACTTGTACGGTGGTTTAGGATGCCATTTCTTACCTCCCAGGTAAGATTCAGTCCTCTTCCGTTCTTTTCCAAGACCTCTACCACACGTATGCTCTGCTTATAATGGGCAAAGCCGTCCGGATGGACCTCATTAAGGGCCCGCTCCCCTGCATGACCGAAAGGGGTATGTCCCAGATCATGGCCTAATGCAATGGCCTCCACCAAATCCTCATTCAGGCGAAGGGCCTTGGCAATGGTACGGGCAATCTGAGAGACTTCAAGGGTATGGGTCAGACGGTTCCTGTAATGATCGCCCTGAGGAGCTAAAAATACCTGCGTCTTATCCTTCAGCCGCCGAAAAGCCTTACAGTGAAGGATCCTGTCCCGATCCCGCTGGTAAACCGTCCGAATGTCACATTCTTCTTCCTGGCGCTCCCGGCCCTTGGAATGTATGCTGTGCGCGGCAAAAGGGCTTAGAAGCGTAAGCTCTCTTTGTTCCATGCTTTCTCTGATATTCATAGGCAATCCCTCCACAGACTGACAAAATACCTCTTATTAATTATATTCTACACAATCTCACAAATTCCTCTTTTTTTCAAAAAAACTTGAATATTATTGTCCCCTTCCCACCGGCATACCGCAAAATATACGATGCAGAAATTGCAGTTTTATGAGTAGCTGTTTTCCCAAAGCTGTCAATTTTATCCACTTACCAAAAAAAGAACATGTCATGGAAGATTTCTCTGCCAATAACATGTCCTTATCTTTTTTTATTATTTCATTTTCTTTCTGGAAATAAAAAATGCGGAAGATGGGACTTGAACCCACACGATCGCATTGATCACAAGATCCTTAG
>CALIZJ010000052.1 GCA_938028845.1 uncultured Blautia sp. | reverse complement strand
GACCCTGCTTGAAGATGAAAAGTTCCAGGTGGAGAGAAAGGGAGCAGGCTGTGTTTTGGAAATCCAGGGAGACGCTCTTAGTGAGCTGTATCTTGCCTTTGATAATCTCCAGTACCATGGATGGGAGCTGGAAAAATCTTCTGTGTTTGAAAGCGATGACGTGGATCAGGCCAGTGTGAAGGTGGAGATATTGGATGAAGGAAACACGGGAAGCGATGTCATTACGCTCCGTTCCTATAAAAATGATTTCCTGGACAACCGTGGAAATTATATGGCGAACCTTGGTTATCATGAAACACCTGTAAAGCGGATCAAGATTACCTTTAACCAGCCTGGTGAGTATTCTTTTGACAGCATGCGTGTGGTATGTCAGGGAATGGATACACTGGATGACTGGGCACAGGAAAGAACAGCAGATGAGATCGAAGATTTTTCTTACAGCCAGAATACCTTAAGCTGCAGCCTTACTCTGGAACAGCCGAAAGCACTTGTCTTTGCCGTTCCATACAGTGAAGGGCGGACCCTTTTGGTAGATGGAAAGGAAACAGAAGTAAAAAAAGCCAACGATCTATTTATAGCGGCGGAGCTGGACGAGGGGTTCCATAAAGTAGAATTTCGCTATGAAACCCCTTATATCCGCCTGGGGGCGCTGTGCTCTTTAGCAGGAATCTTTGGGGCAGGAGGCATTTTCCTTTTTGAAAGAAGAAAGAGAAAACAGCCTCATTAGCGGCTGCCTTGTATCCGGACGGACCTTAGGGCTGTTTATAGGCGGAAGGGGAGACGCCGAAGGTCTTTTTAAAAATCCTGGAAAAATACCTGGCATCGTAATACCCGCACATGGAGGCAATATCTCCCATGGAAAGGTTCAGCGTTTCCTTTTGGCTTAAAAGCTGGGCGGCATAGTTCATGCGTATCTGGGTGAGGTAGGCGTTGGGCGTTACTCCTGTGGCTGCGTGGAAACAGCGCCGGATATAGTCCTTGCTGAAGCCGGTTTCTAAAAGAGCCTCTGTAACCGAAAATTCCGGATCATTAAAAGAAATCGTTATGGAATGAATGATCCGGTCTATGAGGGGATCAAAGGCTTCTTTTTTATACCATTCATCCAAAAGCTGTAAGATCGTGTGGTACATGGAGTTTACGATCCGGTCGTTTTTTCCTGCTTTCAGATACCTCGCCAGTAAAATAGACAAAAGTTTTTCCATGGTCTTATCCCCGTCGTCCTGGAGGATCAAGGGGGTCTGGCCGGAAGGCAGCTCCTGTAAAGATACAGAATCAAAGGATAAAATATCCGTGCGGAAATAAATGTCACGAAACCCTCCTTCCGCCCGTTTCTGGTGGGGAACCTCCGGAGGAATGATGTGTATGCTTCCCGGGAAAAAGGGATACTCCCTGGAACCGATCCTTTCCATTCCTTCTCCTTCCAGGTTCAGTATGACCTCGTAATGTCTGTGGTAATGGAGGGCATAAGTAGTAAAAGTCCTGGGCGATGTGCCTACTAAAAATAATGCCATGAAGAAACCTCCTTCGCTTTTTCCTGATTTAAGGATAACAGGAAAAAGCGTTTTTGTCTACATTATAGAAGAGTAAGTGCTAGGTGCGCAGGAAGATCTGTGCTATTTTAGGTAAGGAGAGAAAAAGCGTTGGAATCCCTTTTCTCTGGCATGCAAGGGAAAAGGTACGTTTTTGATTCTTTACGCACTTGATCTATAAAAATAACCAATGTGACAGAAGGAGAACGGATCATGATAACAGTGGCTTATATTGGATTTGGAGTAAGCGTCAGGGAGTATCACATTCCCTATGTAGAAAACCGGGAGGACATAAAGGTAAAATATGTATACCGCAGAGAGGAAGACATTGAGGCAAATGCTTTGTACGAACCCTATTATCCAGAGATAATTTTTACTACGGATTTAGACCAGGTACTAAAAGATGAGGAGGTAGATCTGGTGGTGGTAAATACGCCGGACATCTATCACGTATCCTATGCAAAGCAGATCTTAAATGCAGGAAAACATGCTTTGGTGGAAAAGCCCTTTGCTCCTACGGCAAAGGAGGCAAGAGAAGTCTTTGAGCTGGCAAAAGAAAAAGGGCTGATCTGTATGCCGAATCAGAACCGCAGATTCGACGGTGACTTTATGGCTTTAAAATCTGTGCTGGAAAGCGGAAAGATCGGACAGATGGTACGCCTGGAAAGCCATTATGATTATTTCAGGGAAAACGGGTGGTACGACACCTATGGCACGCTGTATAACCTGGCTGTACATACGGTGGATCAGATCATCAGTCTTTTCGGAAGACCGGACCGGACGGTATTTGACGTGCGGAGCATCCATCATCCTGGACTGGGGGATGACTATTACGATCTGGAGTTCTTTTATGGAAACGGAAAAGCGTCCGTAAATACCAGTATGTGCGTCCTGATCGATTATCCCCGTTTTACCCTGCACGGAACAAAAGGAAGCTTTACCCTGCCCCCGGTCATCCATAACTCAGGGAAGAAAAAAACAGTGGGAAGACATAAAGTCACGAAAGAAACCGCGCCTGAAGACAGATGGGGAACTTTGGTCTACATCAACGACCAGGGGGAAAAGATTGAAGAAAAGGTTCCTGTATACAGCGCAGCCTATGAAAAAATTTATGACAATCTGGTGGAAGCCATCCAGCAGGGAAAAGAAAAATGTATTAAAGACGACGAGGTGATCTGTGTGCTTGAATTATTGGAAAAAGCCACAGAAACGGCAAAGTCTCATAAAGCACAGGCAGAAGGAGGGGAATCCTTATGAAAGAGATACGTCTTGGAACCATTGGCTCCGGAATGATCGTACATTCTATATTAGACGGAGTAAAGAAGACAGAAGGGATACGGTGCGTGGCAGTGTATTCCAGGACAAAGGAAAAAGGACAGGGGCTGGCCGCTGCTTATCAGGTGGAGAAAGTTTACACAGACCTGGAAGAAATGCTTAAGGATGAGGAGATAAATTTTATCTACGTTGCCTCTCCTAACAGCCTTCACTATGAGCAGACCAAAATGGCGCTTCTGGCAGGAAAAAATGTGATTTGTGAAAAGCCGTTCTGCACCAGGGCAGAACAGGTAAGGGAGCTTATGGAACTTGCCAGGGAAAAAGGATTGTTTTTGGTAGACGCTGTGCCTACCACCTATCTGCCTAATTATGAGATCTTAAAAAGGGAATTAAAAAAGATCGGGAGAATCCGGCTGGTTTTAAGCAGCTACAGCCAATATTCCAGCAGATATGACCAGGTGCTTAAGGGAGAGGTTCCCAATGTGTTTAACCCAGCCTTTGCCGGAGGCTGTCTCATGGATATTAACTTTTATAACCTGTATCTGAACGTTGCTTTATTTGGAGAGCCGAAACTGGCGGCATATTATCCCAATATCCACAAAAACCTGGTAGATACCTCCGGAATCCTGATGCTGCAGTATGAAGATTTTGTCAGCGAATGTGCCGGAGCGAAAGATACCTGGGGTGTAAACAGCGTCCAGATCCAGGGCGAAAAAGGGTATCTGTATGTAAAAGACGGAAGCAATGGCCTTGCAGAGATCCGGGTGGTGACAAAGGAGAAAGAAGAAGTCTTTAACGAGCAGGGAGATACAGACCGCTGGTTTTTTGAAGTGCAGAATGTGACAAAGCTTATCCTGGAGGAGGACCATAAAGCCATAGAAGAGCGGCTTGCCCTTACGGAAAAGGTGATCCGGGTAATGGAGAATGCCAGAACAAAAGCAGGAATTTTCTTTCCGGGAGATCAGAGATAATGACAGAACAAAAGAGTTTTGTGATCGGCGTGGATATCGGCGGGACCTACCTGCGGATCGGAGGAGTGAACGAGGAAAAAGAGCTTTTATGCTTTCGTAAGATTCCGGTGGGCGAGGTCTTTGGGTCAGGAGATGTGCTTAAAGATTTAAGGGATTTTTTGCTGGAGTATTTAAGACAGCCCGTATTTCAGGGAGAGATTGCTGCCGTAGCCATGGGGTTTCCGGCCACTTTAAACAAAGAACGGACCATTGTCATGCAGGCGCCTAATATTCCTTATATGGAAAAACTTCCTATCGTAGAGTATTTACAGAAAGAACTGTCCGTTCCTGTTTTCATTGAAAAGGATGTAAACCTGACGCTTCTTTATGACAAGGAATATTACCAGCTTCCCGACGAGGGAATCCTGGTAGGCTGCTACTTTGGCACCGGGATTGGAAATGCAGTCTGCATAGACGGAAAGATCCTAAAAGGGAAAGACGGGGCCGCAGGAGAGCTTGGGCATATTAAGGTCTGGGGAAACGAAGAGCCCTGCGGCTGCGGAAATGCCGGCTGTATGGAAAATCTGGCGGGAGGCAAATTCTTGACAGGCCTTTGCAGGGAACAGTACCGTCATACTCCTATCCAAGAGATTTTTGAAAAACACGGGAAGGAGTCTCTTTTGCTGGAATTCGTACAGCGAATGGCCATTACCGTTTCTACGGAGATCAATATTTTAAATCCGGATCATGTGATCCTTGGGGGCGGGGTTTTATCCATGAAGGATTTCCCTGTTTCCTATCTCACAGAAAAAATTTACGAATATACCAGAAAGCCTTACCCAGCCGACTCTCTTTCCCTCATTTTTTCTGAAGATGAGAAGACAAAGACGGTATTAGGGGCCGCCGCTTACGCAAGGCGTCAAATTTCCCAATAAAACCTTTGACACCTGAGAGAAAAGAGGGTATGATGTGGGAAGTACCTATATGCCGGGAAAATAAGAGCTTTCTTTTCCGGCCATATTTTTCTGGAAAGGATGAAAAAATTTTGAATCAGGAAAAAGAGACGCTTGTACAGTTAGAATATATGGAAAAATGCCGCCGCCTTCTTATGGATAGAAGCAGCACCGGAAGTATGCCTACCTTTCATATTTTTACTTCCGGCTGTCAGATGAATGTGCTTCAGTCGGATTCCGTTACCGCCTGGATGGAAAAAATGGGATGCATCCGCCATGACAGCGAAGATGCAGACATTATCATCTATAATACCTGCACAGTACGGGAGAATGCAAATCAGAAGATTTACGGACATCTGGGGCTTATGAAAAATCTGAAAAAGAAAAACCCCAATATGCGCATAGTGATCTTTGGCTGTATGATGCAGGAACCTCATGTGGTGGAGAAGATCCGTAAGGAATATCCTTTTGTGGATCTGGTTTTCGGAACCCATAATATTTATAAATTCCCGGAGCTGTTTTACCGTATGGAGACTTCTAAGGGACAGATCATCGACATTTGGAAAGATACGGACGAGATCGTGGAAGGGCTTCCTTCTTCCAGGAAATACTTCTTTAAAACAGGGGTAAACGTAATGTTCGGCTGCAATAATTTCTGCAGCTATTGTATCGTGCCTTATGTGCGGGGAAGGGAAAAGAGCCGGGAGCCGGAGGCAATCCTGGAGGAAATCCGCGGCCTTGTGGCTGACGGTGTGGTGGAGATCATGCTTTTGGGACAGAATGTAAATTCCTATGGAAAGACCCTTGCCCATCCCATCACCTTTGCCCAGCTTCTGGAGCGTATTGAGGAAATCGATGGTTTAAAGAGGATCCGTTTTATGACTTCCCACCCTAAAGACCTTTCTGACGAGCTTATTGCCGTTATGGGAAAAAGCAAAAAGATCTGTCATCACCTTCACCTGCCTTTACAGTCAGGCAGCAGCCGTATATTAAAAGAGATGAACCGCCGTTACGACAAGGAAAAATATCTGGAGCTGGTACGAAAAATCCGTCTTGCAGTGCCGGATATCTCCCTGACTACGGATATCATTGTAGGTTTCCCGGGAGAGACAGAGGAGGATTTTAAGGAGACGCTAGATGTGGTAAGGCAGGCGGATTATGACACAGCCTTTACCTTTATCTATTCCAAGCGTACCGGCACTCCTGCAGCCAGTATGCCGGATCAGGTGCCGGAGGATGTGGTAAAAGAACGCTTTGACCGTCTTCTTGCCTTGGTTCAGGAAAAAGGAAGAGAGCAGTCTTCGCGTTTTACAGGCACTGTACAGGAAGTGTTGGTAGAAGAGGAAAGTAAGGAACCGGGAATCTTTACCGGAAGGACTGAACACAATCTTCTGGTCCATTTCCCAGCGGATAAAGAAATGGTTGGAAAATTTGTACAGGTGTATTTAAAGGAATGTAAAGGATTTTATTATTTCGGGGAAATCGCAAAGGGACAGGAAGCATAAATTCATCCGGACCGCCTCCATTGGGGGCGGCCCTTTTTATGCAGGAAAGGGTACAGGGAGATGGTTATTTTATGGTGTTTATTAACTGCTGGATTCGCAGGTTTAGATTTTCCGGCATTTCTTTTAAACTTCCAGGAAGCAGCTTGACCCACAAATTTATGGGATAGAAGGAATTGCTGTTTCTTTTTTCCTTATTCTGTGCTTTTAAAGGCACCTGGATTTTTACTTTTACCCGTCTTTGCTCAAAAAGCGGGATGACTACATAGTACAGACGGTCGTCCTGAAAAGAAAGATACCCTAATTCCTGTCCCATCTGGTTCTTTAAATATAGTTTATGGCGATGGATCCTGGAAGGGAGGAGCAGTTCCCCTTCCTTTAAGGGGAATCCCTGCATGGAGATTTTAAGATCCTGTCCCTGGTATTCCAACATGGAAGGGAGATAAAAAACAGGATGGCCTTCTTTATCGGTATCTGTTTTTTTAGCCAGGGTGTGCAGGAGGGAGGTGCTGTCTATAAATTGCTGTGCCAGCAAATAGGCAAGTTCTGCCTGGACTTGGCTGCGCGCTTTAGGGGACAGCTTTTGGGATGCCTGGTCCTGGGCTTCGTCTAAAATGTCTTTGGTGCATTTATAGATGCTAAGAAGAAAAAGGGGAAAATCTTCCTCCGGCTGCCATAAGTATTTTCCTTTTGCCACGGAAAAGGTGCCTAAAACAGAACCGTCA
>CALIZJ010000051.1 GCA_938028845.1 uncultured Blautia sp. | reverse complement strand
ATCTATAAAATTCCTGAAGGTTTTTCATCTCTTCTTCCTCCCGCAAGGCCGCCTCTTTTTTATAATTATTCTGAAAGCTTTCCCAAAGCTCCCCGCTTTTCCCAAAGATGGCAAAGACCGGCGTACTAAGCATAAAGAGCAACAGCAGCCCCATGAAGAAACGCACGTAACGCTCATATTTTTCATCGGGTACAAGATGCAGGATCGCAGTAAATAAAATATAAAACACCGCCAGATTTTTGATCCATGTATATAGTTCTTCTTTCATGCCCCACCTCCAAAACTCATAGCCAGAATCATAAAGGTCAGCATACAAAGCACCTCCGCTGTAAGGAGGATCCTAAGCAGAAGCGCACAGCCCTCTCCCATAGTGGAAAGGCACCCCACCATCCGCTTGTCCGACACCGGCTGGGCGACGGCCGCCAAAAATTTATAAGAAAGGGAGGTAAACCCATAATGAAGAACCGGTCCCACTCCCATCAGGACAAAAACAAGAAGAAAAGCCACCCCTAAGCTGTTCCGCACCAGCACAGCGCTTGTAACCACAAGTTCCGTTACCATATTCACTGCATTTCCCACCCCGGGAAGGGCAGCGGCTGTCTTTCCTATGGCTGTACGTTTTAAGGAATCAATAACAGGCGCCACCATTTTCTGCACCACCTGCAGTCCTACCACGAACCCAAGGAGCGTCTTAAGTCCCCAGCTCACCGCTGTATTTAAAAGTTCGGACAGTTTTCCAAGCATCTCCTCCCGGGAGAGATGGTTCACCAGTTCAAGCAGCACATATAGATTTACCGCCGGAAGGATAAGGGTAAGAAGCACCCACTCTACCAGCCAGATGAGCAGCAGAACGCCCTGATAAAAAACGAGCGCTGTGGACGATCCTGACGATGCCGCCACAGCCATAAAATATGCCGGCGACAGCACCTGCATAAACTTTGTCATCCATTCCAGACTCTGGCCAAGGGATGTGCTAAGCTCCGAAAAAGATTCCATCAGCAGCATAAACAAAAGAAGATATACCACATAAAAGCTCACTTCTCCGATCTGACCGTTTCCAAAGACCTCTGCAAAATTTGCAAAAATAGCAGCAATGAGTACCAAAAGGAGGATCCGCATAAAGATTTCTTTTTCTTTTTCAAAACGGGAAAAGAAAAGGCCGCGCAGTAATTCCTGCACCGCCTCTTTGGAAAGGACCTCTTCTCCTTTCATGAGCTTTTTTACCGCCTCTAAAAACGAGAAGCTTTCTTCGCCCAGCATTTCATCGATCATTTTTTGTACTTCTGTAAAATCCATCTCTCCAAGGAGATCTTCCTCCATATCCGAAGAGAACTCCTCCCCTACCTCTTCCGTCTTCGTATCCTGCGCTCCCCAGACAGAAATCCCGCTTCCGAAAATCAGGAAAAAAAGGAAAAAGAAAAAGCCCCAGCGTCTCATACCAGGAACTCCTCGATCGTATCTAAAAGCGCCAAAAGAATCGGCATACTCAATACCATAATGGATAGTTTACAAAACAGCTCTATCTGTGCTCCTGTCGCCTGATGTCCCGCATCCTTACAGATGCCGGAGGTAAACTGGCCGATATAGGTAATACCGATCATCTTCATCAGGGTTGCCAGATAATCACTGTCTATAGGAAGGCTCTCTTTGATCCTTGTAACCGCTTCAAAAAGATAGCCAAGCTTTCCCACCGCAAGAGCCAGGATCAGGACGCCGATCCCCATAGTAATAAAGCAGACATACTCCGGCTTCGTCCCTTTCAGCAAAAAGCCCAGCATCACGCCGCCGATCCCTAAAAGAGAGATTTTTATAATATCCATACTGCCTCCTACAAGGTAAATAACTGCTGAATACTTTCAAACAGATCATAAATATAGGGAACGATCCAGAACAGCACAATCAAAAGTCCGGCAAGGCTTACTAAAAACGCCTGTTCTTCCCTGCCGCTGTGCTTTAACACCTGGGAAAGGACAGAGACCAGGATACCCACCGCCGCTATTTTAAATATGATAGTGACTTCCACAAGCTCCCCCTTTCCAAGCCCGGATCACCAGACAAGTACGGCAAGTAAGATCCCTCCCATGATTCCCAGACTTTGACAGACTTTTTTCATTTCCGGCAGTTTCGCCTGCAGCTCTTCTATGGCATGTCTTACCTCATCCTCATACAGATCAAGCTGTCTTATCTGCATCCCAAGGTCCAGATATCCCAGATGATAGCCAAGAGAATACAGTGCCTCTCTTTCTTCCCGGGACAGTTTAATATGTCCCAGCTTTTCCCTGGCACATTCATAAAAAATATCTCCGAACGACTGTCCTTTATAAATGCACATCCGTTCTGCCGTTTCTTTTAAAAATTCTCCGTATTCTCCCGGCATTTTCCTGGAAGCAGCCGCGAGAGCATCGTGGAGGGAAGTATTTCCATACTGTATCTCCCCCTTTAAAAGGATTACCAGCCTTTGAAGGATCTTTAAAGCTTTCATCCGTCCGCTAAGGGCAAAGCTCTGGGAAAATCCAATACCTGCACCCGCTGTAATGATGAGAAAGATCCCCGCCGCTTTCAGCATGGCATTCCTTTCCCGTCAAAAATCCCTTCTACCACTCCTGCCCGGTCCTGTC
>CALIZJ010000050.1 GCA_938028845.1 uncultured Blautia sp. | reverse complement strand
GATACGATATCACAGGTGCAGAGATCGTAGACCCGGCTACTTCTGAAAAGACCCAGAGCTACATTGACAAGCTGGTAGAATTAAGACAGAAAAAAGGAATGACCCCGGAACAGGCGAAGGACATCCTTTTAAATCAGTATTTATACTATGGCGTTATGATGGTAAAAATGGGAGACGCAGACGGTATGGTATCCGGTGCATGCCACTCCACAGCAGATACTTTAAGACCATGTCTTCAGATCCTGAAAACAAAACCGGGAACAAAGCTTGTTTCTGCTTTCTTCCTTATTGTTGTTCCGGATTGTGAATATGGTGCAAACGGCGCGTTCGTATTTGCAGATTCCGGTCTGGTACAGAATCCGAATCCGGAAGAGCTGGCTGCTATCGCCGCTTCCTCTGCAGATTCCTTTAAGCTTCTTGTACAGGAAGAACCTATCGTTGCTATGCTGTCCCACTCTACAATGGGAAGCGCAAAACATGCAGACGTAGACAAAGTGATCGAAGCTACAAAAATCGCAAAGGCAGAACATCCGGAGCTGATGCTGGACGGAGAATTCCAGCTTGACGCAGCTATCGTTCCAAGCGTAGGCGCATCCAAAGCACCAAACAGCCCGGTTGCCGGAAAAGCAAACGTACTTGTATTCCCGGATCTGGACGCAGGAAACATCGGATACAAACTGGCACAGCGTCTTGCAAAAGCAGAAGCATACGGACCAGTTACCCAGGGTATTGCAAAACCGGTTAACGATCTGTCCCGCGGATGTTCCGCAGACGATATCGTGGGCGTGGTAGCGATCACAGCAGTACAGTGCCAGGCACAGGATAACTAAAACAGGCCAAGGGAAAGGGCACTCTTCGGCTGTGCCCTTTAAATATAGGAACAGGAGAGTAAAATCATGAATGTATTGGTAATTAATTGTGGAAGTTCTTCTTTAAAATATCAGCTTATTGATTCAGAGACAGAAGCAGTTCTGGCAAAGGGACTTTGCGAGAGAATCGGCATCGATGGCAGACTGGTTTACCAGAAAGCCGGCGGTGAGAAAGAGATCACCGAGGCAGCTATGCCTACTCATAAAGAAGCAATCCAGATGGTACTGGATGCTTTGACAAACGAAAAAACAGGTGCGATCAAGAGCCTTTCTGAGGTAAATGCCATTGGACACCGTGTAGTGCATGGTGGAGAAAAATTCGCATCCTCAGCAGTGATCACAGACGAGATGATCAAAGCAGTAGAAGAATGCAATGACCTTGCACCTCTTCATAACCCTGCAAACCTGATTGGTATCCGTGTATGCTCTGAATTAATGCCGGGTGTGCCTCAGGTAGGCGTTTTTGATACTGCTTTCCATCAGACAATGCCTGCAAAAGCATATTTGTATGGCCTTCCTATCGAGTATTATAAAAAATATAAAGTGAGAAGATACGGTTTCCACGGAACTTCTCACAGCTTTGTTTCCAAACGTGCAGTAGAGTTCTTAGGACTGGACAAAGACAATTCTAAGGTAATCGTTTGCCACCTTGGAAACGGTTCCTCCATCAGTGCTGTATTAAACGGAAAATGTGTAGATACCACAATGGGTCTCACTCCTCTGGAAGGCGTGGTTATGGGTACTCGTTCCGGAAATATTGACCCGGCTATTATGGAATACATAGCTAAAAAAGAGGATCTGGACATTGCCGGCGTGATGAATGTTCTGAATAAAAAATCCGGTCTGCAGGGTATGTCTGGAGTATCCAGCGATATGCGTGACCTTCAGGCAGCAGCAAACGCAGGAAATGTGGATGCAGAAAATGCCATTGAAGTACTCTGCTATGGTATTGCAAAATTCGTAGGCGGTTATGTGGCGGCTATGAACGGAGTGGATGCCATCGTATTTACCGCAGGTATCGGTGAAAACGCAGGTGTTGTACGTGCAAAGGTTTGTTCCTATCTTGGCTATCTTGGCATTGCTTTGGATGAAAAAGCAAATGAAACCCGCGGTGAGGAAGTAGTGATCTCCACCCCGGATTCCAAAGTAAAAGTAGCTGTGATCCCAACAAACGAAGAGCTTGCTATCTGCCGGGAGACAGTTGCCCTGGTATAAATGATTTAAGGAAGATAGAAGGGTGCGCAGATTACGTGCACCCTTTTTTCGCCTTTATGAAGAATAAGAAACTTTGGAAAGCCTTAAAATATTCGTTGACAAATACTGGTGGGATATGTATAATTTATTAGGTGTGGATAGGAGAACATTATGCAGATACATTTATCAGACGTTTCATCCAGTGAAGGGAAATGTGTTCACGTTGCAGCAGAGTTTGAGATGGATACCATCACCTTTCAACTGGGAAGCTATCCGGTTCTGAAAAAAGAACCTGTAGAGCTTACCATTACGAATACAGGAAAAAAGGTCTTGGAGCTGGAAGGGATCGGCGGTATTACCGTGGGAATTCCCTGTGACAGATGCCTTACAGAAGTTTCTGTATTCATTCCTTTGCAGATTAAGAGGAAAATCGACTTAAAGCTTACGGATGAAGAGCGGATTAATGATCTGGATGAGAGCAGCTATCTCACAGGTATGGACCTGGATGTGGACCGGCTGGTCTATCTTGAGGTACTGATGAGCTGGCCTTTGAAGGTTTTATGCAAAGAAGACTGCAAAGGAATCTGTAGCCAATGTGGGAAGAACCTCAATGAAGGTCCCTGCGAATGCAAGGAGGAACCGAAAGATCCCCGCATGGCAGCTATCAGTGATATATTTAGTAAATTTAAGGAGGTGTAACATATGTCCATCTGTCCAAAGAATAAAACATCTAAAGCAAGACGCGATAAGAGAAGAGCAAACTGGAAAATGAGCGCTCCGAACTTAGTAAAATGCAGCAAATGTGGTGCCCTTATGATGCCTCACAGAGTATGCAAAGCATGCGGAAGCTATAACAAAAAAGAGATCATCAAGATCGAAGATTAATTATGAGAAGAAAGACAGGCTGTCTCCGTGGTGCGGCGGCCTGTTTTTGTTTTGAAAATTTTTAAAGAGAAAGACGGAGTTTCCATGAAAGATCATGTTCTATGGAACTTCCGTCTTTTTCTTTTTATAAAGACATTAAGAAATTTAAAGAACCTGAGGGGTTTTCCGTTCCTTTTTCCAAAAGAGCGATCAGTCCCCGGATCGTTTCCTCTATATCTTCCTGAGAAGAAGGGATCAAGGTATTGTCCAGCTTAATAGAAAGGACGATCAGGACGATTTCCGCCAGAGCTGCAGGATACTGAAAATGGATCTGGCCTTCCGAAATGCCCTGCTTGATGATCTCAGTAAGAACCGGTTTTAGTTCTGTGATCAGATGATTTAAAAATTTCTGGTGGATAAGCGAGTTCTCTGCAGAGCCGAGAGAAGTAGAAGCTGTATCCTTTGCCACAAATTCAGAGGAAGAATTCCGGCACGCCTGAAAAATCATCGCCATTCTTGTAAAAGCAGATACCTCTGTCTGAGTAGAAAGATTTTTCGCCGTCTCAATGGGCTTTTCATAGTTCCGCTCAACAAGGGCTTCCAGGATCGCTTCTTTAGAAGGAAAGTAATAATAAATGCTCCCTTTGCCCATACCGGCAGTCTGCGCGATCTCGCTTACGGAAACATTTTGAATTTTTTTCACTACCAGAAGTTCCTGTAACGCATCCAGAATTTGATTATACTTTATGCTGTTTGACATGTATTTGATGCCGCCTTTCTTATGTGTGTAACCTGTCAATTCGATTCATCTGCTGTTATGTGATTCATATTTTCCAGTATAGCACATGGAAAACAAAAGATACAATCAAAAAATTTCACAGAAATATTGGAAGAATTCCATGAAATTTTGTAGCGGCAGATAATTGACCGATGGTCGAACAAGTGGTATTGTAAAGGAAGTAATAAATCGACCAATGGTCGAAAAAAGTAAATGGAGGTCAAAAAATGACATACGCAGATTTATTTTCCGAGATTAAGACACAGTTTATGCATGCCGATGTAAGCGACATCACAGAGCATCTGGCATTTCAGTTTAATATCACAGGAGAGGCGCAGGGAATCTTTTATGTGGAAGTAAAAGAAGGAAAGCTTTATGTAGAGCCCTATGAATATTTTGACAGGGATGCTATGTTTACCTGCAAAGCGGAGACACTCTTAAAGATCGCTGAAGGAAAGATGGACCCGGTTTTAGCAGTGACCCTTCAGAAATTAAAAGTAGAAGGAAACATCGAAAAGGCCTTAAGGCTGAAAGAATTGATCGATCATAAAAAAGGAAAGAAAAAATAAAGACTATAAGTATCCATAATTAAAAAGCCAGTAAAAAGCGGATTCAGAAACGGAGCGGATATGAATAAAATGATCGGAAGCGCCGCTGCGCTTTTAGGACTCCTGACTCTTTTGGAGGCGGGGGGTTCTGCCTATTTTTATCGGAGGACGATGAAGCGCAGTAAGGTAAAGGTGGAGCGTACTATGAAAATGTCAGGGACAGACTGGACGCAGTATATGCCCCTGATGGAAGAAAGAAAAGCATATATGCTGTCTGTGCCTCATGAGGAAGTTTCCATATCTTCAAAAGATGGTTTGAAGCTTTATGCTACCCATTTTTCTGGAAAAGAGAAAAAACTTGTGATCTGTTTCCATGGATATACCAGTCAGGGAATGAGCGATTACATCGGTTTGTCTGACTATTATCTGCGAAAAGGATACGGAATGCTTTTGCCGGACGCAAGAGCTCATGGAAAAAGCGAAGGAGATTATATTGGGTTTGGCTGTCTGGACAGATGGGATGCCCTTGGCTGGATCCAGTGGGCCATAAAAAAATACGGGGAAGATGTACAGATTCTGCTTCATGGAACTTCCATGGGCGGAGCGACCGTACTGATGGCAAGCGGGCTTACCCTTCCAAAACAGGTGAAAGGAATTGTTTCAGACTGCGGATTTACATCTCCCAAATACGTGTTCACCCATGTGCTGCACAGTATGTACCATCTCCCGGCTTTTCCTATGATACAGATCGCGGACTTTGTAAATAAAAGAAAGGCCGGCTATGGACTGGATGAGTGCAATGCTGCCAGAGAGGTGCGAAGGGCTAAGGTGCCTATCCTTCTCATCCATGGAGAAAAGGACTTTTTTGTTCCCTGTGCCATGTGCGAAGAAATTTACGAAAACTGCGCTTCCCAGGCGAAGAAGCTGATCGTAAAAGGCGCAAGCCATGCAGAAAGCTATTATAAAGATACAAAAGCCTACGAAGAGGCATTAGACGATTTTATTGGAGGTATCCTGAAATGATGAGAAAAAGAAAGGGCTATCCGGTGTATCCGCTGACAGCCGCACAGAAGTTTCATTTCTTCTATTTAAAGTATTGCCCGAGAAAAGAAGTCTTAAATATCGGGACCAGCCTTACCATTGAGACGGAGCTGGACTGGGAAGTGCTGAAACAGTCTATCTATAAGGCATATGAACGCTGCGATTCCATGCGCCTGCGTTTTGCGAAAGATAAAGAAGAAAACTGGTATCAGTATGTGGTAGAAAAAGAAGAGCGGGACATAGAGTTTGTAGATTTTACCGGAAGTACCATGGAAGAGGCGGAGAAGATCATGCGGGCATGGACCAGGGTACCGTTTAAGAGGGAAGATTCTCCTATGAATCGAATCGTAATGATCAAAACGCCGGATGGATACAATGGCGTGTATCTCCTGGTAGACCATACCACCATGGACGCCCAGTCCTTGATCTGTTTTATGCGCGACGTGATCGAACTTTACTGCAATACAATGTACGAAGGCGTTCCTTATCCCAAAGATATGGCATCTTATATTGAACAGCTGAAAAAAGACCTTGCCTATGAGGCCGGATGCAGTGCAAAAGACAGGGATACAGAATTTTTCCATCGCTTGATTGAGGAATCAGAGCCTATTTTTAACGGAATCGACGGTCCGGGACTTTTGGAAGCGGAAAGAGAAAGAAGCGGCAATCCAAAAGCAAGGGCAGCCGTAAATATGTCGGATTCGGTAGATTCGGAACTGGATATTTTCCATCTGGAAGAAGAACCTACGAAACGCCTGATGGATTTCTGCGAGAATTATCATGTTTCTCTTGCGACCCTTTTGCTCATGGGTCTGCGTACATATTTCCAGAAGATGAATGGAAACGACGATGTATCCATAAATACTGCCATTGCCAGAAGAGCTACTTTAAAAGAAAAGAAGTCCGGCGGGACCAGGATCCATTCCTTCCCCTTCCGCACCATTATTCCCAGAGAAAAGACTTTCCTGGAAGGGATTTATGCCATCCGCGACGGCCAAAATGAAATGTTCCGCCATGCGAATTATGACCCGGTGCAGTATTTTGCTTACAGAAGCAGCCTTTATCCCAATGACAGAGGACAGACTTATGAACCGATGTCTTTGACCTACCAGCCATTGACCCTGAAAGAAAAGGGACTGGATAAGCTTGGGGATATCCGGTATAAGACGAAATGGTATCCAAACGGCGCGACTCCTCAGGCAATGTACCTGACCGTTATGCACCGTCCAGATGACAATGGCCTTGATTTTAATTTTGAACACCAGATCAAAGCGGTAAGCAGAGAGCAGTTAGAATATCTGTACTATTATCTGTGCAAGATCATGTTTAAAGGGATAGAAAACCCCAATCTGACCATTGGCGAGATCATCAAGTTAATATAAAAAGCGAAAATGACAGGGGCTGTGAAAAGCACCGGAAAGAGGAAAAGGAATGTTTGAAAAATTAGTGGAAATTATCTGTAATTATGTAGAGGTAGAGCCGGAGGCAATTAAACCGGAATCCAGGTTTATGGAAGATCTGGGATTTACTTCTTTTGATTTTATGAGTATGTTAGGCGAACTGGAAGACGAGTTTGACATCGAGATCCAGCAGAGCGAGGTCTCCGACATCCGCACGGTGCAGGAGGCTGCTGCCTATCTGGAAAAACTGACGAAATAAGCAGTGAGGTGACAAAGATGGTTTGCAGTACGATTGGTGAGATCCTGGATCACACAGAAAAAGAATTCGGCGGGGAGGATGCTGTCCGCTATAAAGTAAAAAAAGATGTGACAGAGGCAAAAACCTACACCCAGTTAAAAAATGACAGTGAATCTTTTTCCAGGGTATTAAATTCTTTAAAGGAACAGGGCAGCCATGTAGCTTTGATCGGTATGACTTCCTATCCCTGGCTGGTAGCTTATTTGGGAACTGTAAACAGCGGCAGTGTTGCAGTGCCTTTGGATGTGTCTCTTCCGGCAGCGGAGGTCTGTGAACTCATTGACCGGGCGGATGTGTCCGTTTTGGTGGCAGATGAGGTGAGAAAAGATGTGGAAGTTCTTGCCAAAGAAAGATGCCCTAATTTAAAATATATTATTTCAATGCAGAAAGAGAAAGGAGACGAAAATTCCCTTTCTTTCTGGGAGCTTTTAAGAGAGAACCAGGGAAGCTTTTCCTATCAGCCAAAGCCGGAAGACCTGTGTACGATCATGTTTACCTCAGGTACTACAGGAAAAAGCAAAGGGGTGATGCTTACCCACAGAAATATGGCGGAAAATGCTACCTGTCTGGATATGAAGATTCCGGCAAGGACGGTGATCCTTTCTGTACTTCCCATTCATCACGCCTATTGCCTGAGCATGGATATTTTAAAAGGGATCTCTTTGGGAAGCGTGATCTGCATTAACGATTCACTTTTGCGCGTGGCGAAAAACATTAAGCTTTTTAAGCCCAATATGATCCTTATGGTACCTTTGATGATAGAGACCCTGGCGAAAAAGCTGGAGGAGGCAAAAGGGCTTCCGAAGGAGATCGTGAAAAAGGAAATTTTTGGGGAACAGTTCCATACTATCTGCAGCGGGGGCGCATACTTAAATCCGGCGTATATTGATCTGTTTAACAGCTTTGGGATTACGATCCTCCAGGGGTACGGAATGACAGAGTGCGCGCCGGTTATCAGCACAAGCGTAAGCTGGAATATAAAAAAGGAAGCAGTAGGACAGCTCCTTCCCAACTGTGAAGCCAAAGTGGTAGACGGAGAGCTTTGGGTGCGGGGAAGCAGCGTGATGATGGGGTATTATAAAATGCCCGAAGAAACTGCGCAGACACTTTGCCAGGGCTGGCTGAAGACAGGAGATCTGGGCTATGTGGATGAAGATGGATTCGTCTACCTTACAGGAAGAAAGAAAAATCTGATCATTACCAAAAACGGAGAAAATGTGTCTCCCGAAGAATTGGAAAATAAGATTGGAGAAGAAAGACTGGTACAGGAGATCCTGGTCAGGGAAAATGCCGGCGTGATCGAGGCAGAGATCTTTCCGGATCATGAATATGCCCAAAAAGAACAGATAGAAGATATACCTGGCAGACTGCAGGAAATCATAGATGCCTATAACAAAACAGCCCCGCCTCATAAAAAGGTTTACAGCCTTAAGGTGCGGGACAAGGAATTTGAAAAAACACCCTCCAAAAAAATAAAACGATATTGATCTTTCGCAAAACTCGCCTGTAGACAAGGCGAGTTTTGTCTGCTAAAATAACATACTGACGCTTTATATTTTTTCATAGAGTATGCATGGAGATGGGGGCTTGTTATGGAAAAAGAAAAACAAATGAAAATCAATCAGATTACAGAAGGTGTTATTTGGAAGCAGCTTCTTATTTTTTTCTTTCCAATTGTTTTTGGAACTTTTTTTCAGCAGATTTATAATACTGCGGATACCGTCGTGGTGGGCCGTTTTGTTGGAAAAGAGGCTCTGGCGGCAGTGGGAGGATCTGCAAGTCAGATCGTTAATCTGATCGTAGGTTTTTTTGTAGGACTGGCTTCCGGCGCTTCAGTAATTGTGGCACAGTTTTATGGCGCAAAGGATGAAGAAAAGTTAAAAAAGACCCTTCATACCGCATTCGCTTTTTCTATCCTGGCTGGTCTTGTGATCGGGATCACAGGCTTTATTTTTTCGGAAACTTTTCTGAGGATGATGCACACTCCAAAGGAGATCATGGGAGACTCCATGGTATATCTTCATATATATTTTACTGGCATGATCTTTAACCTTGTTTACAATATGGGAGCAGGAATCCTGCGTGCAGTAGGAGATTCCAAAAGACCGCTGTATGTTCTGATGGTTACCTGCGCTTTAAATATTATCCTTGATGTGGTGTTTGTGGTGTGCTTTCATATGGATGTGGCAGGTGTGGCGGTTGCAACTGTGATCTCACAGGCTGTCAGCGCCCTCTTAGTCCTGTGGATGCTTACAAGTACCAAAGAGCTTTATCATCTGTCTTTGAGTAAGCTTTCTCTGCATAAGAAGCAACTTGTTTCTGTGCTGCAGATCGGACTTCCGGCAGGACTGGAATCGGTTATGTATAATATTTCCAATGTAGTGATCCAGGTCTTTGTCAATGCCCTTGGGACAGACACTGTGGCAGCATGGACTACAGTGGGGAAAATAGACGCTTTTTACTGGATGGTCATCAATGCTTTTGAAATTTCCATTACCACTTTTGTAGGACAGAATTACGGGGCAGGAAAATACAAGCGGATGCGGAAAAGCGTCCGGGTATGCATGGGGATTGCCCTTGGAAGCGCGGTGGTCATAAGCGGTCTTATGCTCCTATTTAGGAATCCTATTTTCGGGCTGTTTACCACAGATAAAGGCGTGATCTCCATTGGGGCTGGGATGCTCCGCTTTTTGCTTCCCTCTTATCCCATTTATGTGATCATTGGTATTTTATCCGGTTCACTTCGGGGAACGGGAAACGTGATTGTTCCTATGGTGTTTACCTGCGGCGGCGTATGTCTTTTGCGTATCCTGTGGCTGTTTGCAGCGACGCCGGTGTACCCGGGAATGAATACGATCATGGCAAGTTATCCCATTTCCTGGAGTATTACGGCGGTGCTGTTTATAATCTATTACTTTAAAAAATTTCCGGGGAAAAACCATAGGGAAAAATAAAAGAAGGGAAGAGGCAGGGCACTTGCAAAGAAAGGGAAGAGGCGTATAATAGGTATAAATACACTGGGAAAGGATGGAGAGGATTCTATGATAAGAAAGGCAAAGAGAGAAGAATTGGAGACAATTATGGAAATTTATGCCGCTGCCAGAGAATTTATGGCGGCAAACGGAAATCCGGACCAATGGATAAACGGATATCCCCAAAAGGAACTGATCCTGGAAGATCTGAACAAGGAACAGCTCTATGTATATGAAACAGAGGAAGGAATCGGGGGAGTCTTTGTCTTTTTTATGGGAGAGGAGCCGAATTACAGCCGGATTCAGGATGGGAAGTGGCTTAATGATAAGCTTTATGGAACCCTGCACAGAATTGCGGTATCCCGGTACGGAGAAGGCATTGCTTCCCAATGCCTTTCCTGGTGTTACAGACAGTGCCGGAATATGCGGGGGGATACCCATGAAAAAAATAAAAGTATGCAGCGTTTGTTTGAAAAGAATGGATTTGTGCGGTGCGGTACTGTATTCGTGGAAGACGGGACAGAAAGGATAGCCTACCAGAAGAGCGAGGAAGAAGTATGAATGTTTTAAATATTGAGCATGTAAGCAAGATTTACGGAGATAAGAAGATTTTTGATGATGTTTCTTATGGCGTTTCGGAAGGAGAGAAAATCGG
>CALIZJ010000049.1 GCA_938028845.1 uncultured Blautia sp. | reverse complement strand
AGATGCCGCTCTTCTTTGCGGTGCGGTGCCGGTGATCATAGGCAGACCTTTAAAGGAAGAAGGCATGTCCTTGTTTTCCTGTAAAAAAAGGCTGGCAGAGTTCTTTCATTTTAAAGCAAAGCCTCATGTGACCCTCCTTGGGATCGGTATGGGAAGCAGAGATACCCTCACTGTTGCAGGAGAAAAGGCCCTGAAAAAAGCAGAGCTTTTAATCGGAGCCACACGTATGGTAGAGGCGGTCCGCATGCCCCATCACCAGGTGTTTTGCGAATACAGAAGTGAAAAAATTTTATCTTACATACAGGAACATCCGGAATACGAACGGGTGGTGATCGCATTATCAGGGGACGTAGGATTTTACAGCGGAGCCAGGAAATTGCTGGAGCTTTTGGGAAAAGATACCGAAGTGATCTGCGGGATCTCATCAGTGGCCTATTTTATGGCGAAGGCAGGTCTGTCCTGGGATGATGCGGTGTTAAAAAGCGCGCATGGAAAAAATACAAATCTGATCCCTCTTATCCGGCAGAATCAAAAAGTTTTTGCTATTTTAGGAACCAGGGATGGGGTGGCGCATCTTGCAGAGGAATTGTGCCGTTATGGAATGGACGAGGTGCTGCTTTATGTAGGGGAAAATCTTTCTTATGAAAATGAAAAAGTTTTTTCCAAACCTGCAAGAGAGCTTACCTCTTACGAGGGGGATGCTTTAAGCGTGGTGTGTGCCTGGAATGAAAAAGCGGTTCCCCAATTGGCTACCCATGGGATTCCTGACCGGGAGTTCCTGCGGGGAAAAGCGCCTATGACCAAAGAAGAGGTGCGGACAGTTTCTCTTATGAAGCTGGCTCTTTCTGAGGATGCGGTGTGCTACGATGTGGGAGCCGGAACCGGCTCCGTATCTATAGAGATGGCCCTTCGCGCCATAAGCGGTATGGTGTATGCCATTGAGAAAAAAGAGGAGGCCGCCGGGCTTTTAGAGGAAAATAAAAAGAAATTTGCTGCGGCAAATTTAGAGATCATAAGAGGAACGGCGCCGGAGGCAATGAAAGATCTGCCTGCTCCAACTCACGCTTTTATCGGTGGTTCTTCAGGAAATTTGGAGGAGATCCTGGATCTTCTTCTGGAAAAAAATCCTAAGGTGCGGATCGTGATCAACTGTATCACCCTGGAAACGCTTTCAGAGGCGCTTCGGGCCATGAAGAAATATGATTTTAAAGATACGGATATCGTGCAGCTTACTGTGGCAGAGTCCAAAAACGTGGGACGGTACCATATGATGATGGGAGAAAATCCCATTTATATCCTTACCTGCCAGTATCCGGCGGATACGGTTAAGAAAGCAGGGGATAAGGAGGAAAAAGAAGGATGAAACTCGCGCGGATCATGCTTGCGGCAGGCAGCAGCGGCAGCGGGAAAACCCTGCTCACCTGCGGGCTTTTGCAGGCTCTTAAAGACCAGGGGGTAAATGCGGTTTCTTTTAAATGCGGACCGGATTATATTGACCCTATGTTTCACCAGCGGGTGCTTGGCACGCCATCCCGGAACCTGGATACCTTTTTTACCGGGGAGACACGCACCAGGTACCTTCTTGGGAAAAATGCCATGGAGTGTGATGTGGCGGTGATGGAAGGGGTGATGGGCTACTACGATGGAGTAGGCGGCACCACCACCCGGGCCAGCGCTTATGACCTGGCGCGTGTGACGGACACCCCTGTGATCCTTATTGTAAATGGACGGGGAATGAGCGTTTCCCTGGCAGCCTATGTAAAAGGATTTTTGGAATACAAAAAAGACAGCCATATAAAGGGCGTGATCTTAAATCAGATTTCTCCCATGCTCTATCCAAGGATGAAAGCGCTCCTGGAAGGAGAACTTGGAGTGAAAGTCTTAGGCTACGTGCCAAAGGTGGAGGACTGCGTGCTGGAAAGCCGGCACCTTGGGCTTTTGCTCCCGGACGAGGTAAAGGATCTTAAGGGAAAGCTTGAAAAACTTGCCGGTATCTTAAAGGATACGCTGGATCTTAAAGGGATCCTTAAACTGGCACAAACGGCAGGAAATCTGAATATGCCGGAATCTTTAGCAAAGGAAGAGGAAGCCTTTTCCTTTTGCCTGAAAGAAAAGGTGAGGATCGGAGTTGCAAAGGATGAGGCTTTTTGTTTTTTCTATGAAGATAATTTCCGTCTTTTAAAAGAAATGGGGGCGGAGCTTGTATGGTTTTCTCCACTTCATGAGAAAACGCTTCCTAAAAATCTGGACGGGCTTCTTTTATACGGGGGATATCCGGAGCTGTATGCATCCGCCCTGGCAGAAAACCGTTCTATGAAAGAAAAGATAAAAACGGCTGTGGGCCAAGGAATGCCCTGTATGGCAGAGTGCGGCGGTTTTATGTACCTTCATGAAGAAATGGAAGGCATGGACGGGACTTTCCATGAAATGGCGGGAGTGATCCCGGGAAAGGCGTACCGCACACCGAAGCTGAACCGTTTCGGCTATGTGACTCTGACCCAGAGGGAAGCAGTTTTCGGTACAGATAAGCTGGGAGAGATACCGGCTCATGAATTCCATTATTTTGATTCGGAAAACTGCGGAACTTCTTTTCTGGCAGCAAAACCGGCGGGAAAAAGGGAGTGGAACTGTATCCACGGGGGCAGTTCCCTCTTAGCGGGATTTCCTCATTTGTATTATTATGCCAATCCTAATGTACCCAGGGCATTTTTAAAAGGCTGTGCTGAATATAAGAAAGAAAAAGCAAACGGAGGGAGAAGATGAAGTATCGTATGCTTGCCCTGGCAGCAGGGTTTTTGTTAGATCTGCTGCTGGGAGATCCAAGATGGCTGTATCATCCCATCTGCCTGATTGGAAAGCTCATTGCTTTTCTTGAAAAGGGAATCCGGAAGATTTTTCCGAAGACGAAAAGAGGAGAGCTGGCGGGAGGCGCGGCGGAAGTGCTCCTGGTGTGTGCGCTATGCGGAGGCATTCCTCTGGCAATCCTGTATTTTCTGTATGGGAGATTTCCATTGGCAGGATTTCTTTTGGAGACATTTTGGTGTTACCAGCTTCTGGCCACCAAGTCTTTAAAAGGGGAGAGTATGAAAGTCTATGACCGGCTGACAAAGGGAACCCTTACAGAGGCGCGCCAGGCAGTATCCATGATCGTGGGAAGAGATACGAAAGACTTAAGCGAAGAAGGCGTTACCAAGGCAGCGGTGGAGACTGTGGCGGAAAATGCTTCGGACGGAGTGATCGCTCCTATGCTTTATATGGCCTTAGGGGGCGTACCCCTTATGTTCCTTTATAAAGGAATCAATACCATGGACTCTATGCTGGGCTATAAAAACGAGAAATATCTGTACTTTGGCCGATGCGCGGCAAAGCTGGACGATGTGGCGAATTACCTTCCTTCCAGAATATCCGGTGTTTTAATGGCGGCTGCGTCTATCTTTGTGGGACTGGACGGAAAACATGCTTTTGCCATTTACTTTCGGGATAAAAGAAACCATGCCAGCCCTAATTCCGCGCAGACGGAAGCTGCCATGGCAGGAGCGCTTAATGTACAGCTTGCCGGAAATGCTTATTATTTCGGGAAACTATACGAAAAACCAACGATCGGAGATCCCATAAGGCCCATAGAGCCCAAGGATATTAAAAGGGCGAACCGGCTTTTGTACGCCACAGCAGTATTGTCGCTGCTTCTTAGCCTGGGGGCAGGGATTGCCTTTATCTTATTATAGAAAATTAACGACAGGAGAAAGGATCATGACCAAACACGTTCATGGAGGAAATGTATATCAATATAAAGACTGCATCGATTTTTCCGCAAACTGTAATCCTCTGGGAACGCCGGAGAGTGTAAAAAACGCCGTCATAAAGAGTGTGGAACACATCTGCGATTATCCCCAGGTGGGCTATGCGCCTTTAAGGGAAGCGGTCGCAGCCTATGAGGGCGTAAACGCGGACGAGGTGATCTGCGGAAATGGAGCGGCGGAGATTATTTTTACTCTTTGTCATGGGAAAATGCCCAAATGTGCCCTTCTTCCTTCCCCTACTTTTGCCGAGTACAAAGAGGCACTTCACAGCATTGGCTGTGAGGTTCGGGAATATCCTCTTTTGGAGGAAAAGGATTTTGCATTAGGGGAAGATTTCCTTAAGGCTCTGGAAGAAAAGGTGGATATGGTATTTTTATGCAATCCCAATAATCCCACAGGTATGCTCATAGAAAGAGAATTTCTGTTAAGGATCTTAAAACGGTGCAGGGAGCTGGGAATTTTCCTGGTGGTGGATGAATGTTTTTTAGATTTCGTAGAGGAGCCAGAGGCTTATACTTTAAAAGACTATCTTCCCCGGTATGAAAACCTGTTTCTTTTAAAAGCATTTACCAAAAGATATGCTATGGCAGGTATCCGTCTGGGCTATGGGCTGTGCGGGAACAAAAAACTTCTTGAGAGAATGGAAAGCTGTGTACAGCCGTGGAATCTGTCCGTGGCGGCTCAGGCGGCGGGAATGGCCGCTCTTAAAGAGACAGAATATGTAAAACAGGGAAGAACGCTTGTTTTTAAAGAGGCTGCCCGTTTAAAACAGGGATTGGCTGCTCTGAACTTTAAAGTGTATCCTTCCTGTGCAAACTATATATTTTTTAAGGGACCAGAAGACCTTTTTACCCGCTGTGTGAAGGAGGGCATCCTGATCCGGGACTGCAGCAATTATTCCGGGCTTTGTAAAGGATACTACCGGATCGCGGTAAAAAATGAGAAAGAAAACGACGCGCTGCTTACTGCGCTTACACATATACAGAAGGAAAGAGAAAGGGGCTAGGGAAATGGCAAAAGCAATCATGGTACAGGGAACCATGTCCAATGTAGGAAAGAGCCTGCTGGCGGCAGGCCTGTGCAGAATTTTTAAACAGGACGGCTACCGGGTGGCTCCCTTTAAATCGCAGAATATGGCACTGAATTCCTTTATCACCAAGGAGGGGCTGGAAATGGGGAGAGCCCAGGTCATGCAGGCAGAGGCGGCCGGAATCGCTCCATCGGTCCTCATGAACCCTATTTTATTAAAGCCTACCAACGATGTGGGTTCCCAGGTGATCGTAAACGGGGAGGTCCTAGGGACCATGAGCGCCAGGGATTATTTTGCATATAAGAAAAAACTGGTGCCGGATGTATTAAAGGCATATGAGACGCTTGCAAAGGAAAACGATATCATTGTCATAGAAGGGGCAGGAAGCCCGGCAGAGATCAACCTGAAGGAAGAAGACATCGTAAATATGGGCATGGCAAAGATGGCGAAAGCCCCGGTGCTCCTTGTAGGCGATATTGACAGAGGCGGTGTTTTCGCCCAGCTTATCGGTACGGCAGAGCTTTTGGAAGAAGACGAGCGGGCCATGGTAAAAGGGCTGATCATTAACAAATTCCGAGGGGATAAGACCATACTGGATCCGGGAGTGGAAATGCTGGAAGAAAAAAGCGGGATCCCTGTGGTGGGAGTGACCCCTTATCTGGATATCCAGGTGGAAGATGAGGACAGCCTTACGGAACGGTTCGATAAAAACCAGGAGATCGGCGTGATCGATATTGCTGTGGTCCGTCTTCCAAGGATTTCCAATTTTACTGATTTTAATCCTTTTGAAAATATTCCGGGGGTTTCCCTGCGCTATGTCAAGCATCCTTATGAGCTGAAAGATCCGGATATGATCATCCTTCCGGGAACGAAAAATACCATGGAGGATCTTTTGTGGATGAGGGAGAGCGGCATGGAGGCGGCAGTCTTAAAGGCGGCGTCCAGAGGAAAATTTATCTTTGGAATCTGCGGCGGCTACCAGATGTTAGGAGAAACCTTAAGCGATCCCCAGAAGGTGGAAGCCGGAGGAAATCTAAAGGGTATGGGTCTTCTTCCCATGGATACCATTTTCGCAGAACAGAAAACAAGGACAAGGGTAGAGGGCAGTTTTGCCGCCATGTCCGGAATATGGGAACCGCTTTCTCATAAAAACCTGGAAGGATATGAAATACACATGGGAGAAAGCCGTTTAAAAGGAGCGGCGAAAGCGTCTATTTCCTTTACCGACCACGTTACCGGTGAGAAAAAGTTTGACGGCGCCTGCTGTGAAAATGTGTGCGGTACATATGTACATGGCATATTTGACAGAGAAGAGATCGCAGAAGCCGTCATCCAGGCGATCGGAAAAAAGAAGGGGATCGATGTTTCTGCAATGACAGGCGTAGATTTCGCCGCTTTTAAGGAAACCCAGTACGATATCCTTGCTGCAAAGCTTCGGGAACATCTGGATATGAAGCGGATCTACGAGATATTAGAGGAAGGGATTTAAGGGAGGAAACGCAGGATGAAGATAGAATTGGAAAATGTAAAGCCAATGGATATTGAGAGAAGAAGCTTTGAGATCATCACAGAGGAGCTTGGCGATACACCGCTGGTTCCGGGTACAGAGCTTATCGTAAAGCGGTGCATCCATACAAGCGCGGATTTTGATTATGCAAAAAATCTTTGCTTTTCCCAGGATGCGGTTTCTCGTGCCATCGAAGCTTTAAAAGAAGGAGCCTGCATTGTCACAGATACCCAGATGGCAAAAGCCGGGATCAATAAAAAGGCCCTTGCCCGTTATGGGGGAGAAGTCTATTGTTTCATGTCAGATGAAGATGTGGCGGAAAAAGCCAGGGAAAACGGCACTACCAGAGCTACTGCCAGTATGGATAAGGCGGCGGCCCTTAATAAAAAGCTTATTTTTGCCATTGGAAATGCGCCGACGGCTCTGGTAAGGCTTTATGAACTGATCCAGGAAAAGAAACTGTCTCCGGAACTGGTTATCGGCGTTCCCGTGGGGTTTGTAAATGTGGTACAGTCCAAAGAGCTGATCATGGAGACCAGTGTCCCTTACATTGTGGCAAGAGGACGAAAGGGCGGAAGCAACATTGCAGCCTGTATCTGCAATGCTCTTCTTTATATGATCGACAACAAAAGAGACTAAACAGTGCCTTCTGTGAACCATTGTACGTAGATCCGCCTGGATCTTAAAAGGTTTCTGCCTGGAGAATCTCCTGTAAAATGCCAAGAGCCGGAAGAAAGTCCGACGCAGGCATGGAAGAACAGGAAAGCAAAAGGGTGACGGTTTCCCCGTCCTCTTTTAAAGACTGCAGGTGCAGGAGCCTTTCCTGTGCCTGCTTTTTTATTTCCCTGGCGGACAGACTGGTGTGAAGGGTGAGGGCGATGCTTGTTCCGGCGGAACCGATCTGTATGGTGCAGGAATCACCGAAAACCTTGTGTACACAGTCTAAAAGCTGCTTTAATTTTTGAGAATAAAGCCTTTTCAGCCTCCGTGTCTGGGCGGCAAGGTGCCCGTCCCGGATAAACTGGCACAAAGCAATTTGTTCAGCCTTGGAGGCAGTCTGGTTATAGCTGGCAGCTTTTTCTTTGTAAGCTTTTTTCAGTTCCGGAGGAAGAACCATAAAACTGATGCGGATGGAAGGGAGCAAAAGCCTGGAAAAAGAACCAATATAAACCACTCTTTGTCCTCCGCAGAGGCTGTACAGGGAAGGCGTGGGTTTTTGCAGGTAAACAAATTCATTTTCAAAATCATCCTCAATGATGATGCCGTTATGCTGGGCGGCATAGCGGATCAGCTCCAGGCGGCGGGAAACAGGCATGATCTCGCCCCACTTTGTCATATGTGCAGGGGATACATAGACCACGCCGCAGTCCTTGTTCCGGTAATGGACGTCAAAACCATAGTCCGCAAATACGGTGCTTCCCTGTATGAAAGAGGGAGTGGGAAAGGATACGCTTTTTTTATCCCGGATCAGGGGACAAAGGATATGAAGAAGGCTTTGGACGCCGGCGCCTACCACGATATCGTCCGCGATGCAGTGGATGTTTCTGTGTACCCGGATATATTCGCACAAAGCCTGTCTGAAATCCGCCTCTCCCTGGGGTTCTCCGTAGGAGAGAAGCCGCTCATCCTGACGGAGGGCGCTTTTGATATAACGTCTCCAAAGATCAAAGCGGAAACTTTCCCGGTCTACCCCGGAGGAGGCAAAATTGTATCGGTATTTCGGGGACTGGCCGCTTTCTTTTTCTTCTGGAGTGTGCTGTGCTTTTGCGATATTTGTGACGAAATAGCCGCTTTGAGGCTTGGAGATGATATAGCCGTCTGCGGCTAACTGCAGATAGGCACTTTCCACGGTGGTGCGGCTTAAATTAAGTTCTGCCGCGCATTTGCGCAGGGAGGGCATCTTCGTCCCTGGAAGGAGCTTGTTGGAGAGGATCATTTCCCGGTAATATTGATATACCTTCAGGTATAAATGTTCCGATGGGGCTGTTTTCTCTAAATCTAAGTTCATAAATGTTCACTGCTTTCCTTTATAAAAAATAGGAGTTAATTGTTTTACCAGTTACGTTTATGTGTTATTTTATAGTATGGTGAGAAAGAATACAAGCAGGAGGCGCGTTTTTTAACGTGTTCCCCGTTAAACCAAGAACGGAGTGATAGTTTTGAAAAGAATCGCAGTCATTCAGGATCTTTCAGGTCTTGGAAAATGTTCCCTTACAGCGGCAATCCCTGTGATCTCCGTCATGGGGATACAGCCTTGCCCGCTTCCCACGGCTATATTAAGCAACCAGACCGGTTTTTCATCCTGTTTTATTGACGACTATACGGACCGGATAGAACAGATCATGGAAGAGTGGAAAAAAAGGAATTTTATCCCTGACGGTATCTACACTGGATTTTTAGCTGGTGAATATCAGGCGGATCTTATTTTAAAATTTATAGAAGAATTTTCAGGAGACCATACCTGGATCCTTACCGATCCGGTCATGGGGGATAAAGGAAATGCTTTTGGATTTTATACAGAAAGTTTTTGTGAAAAGATGCGCACTCTGGCCGGGAAAGCCCATGTGATCACTCCTAATCTTACAGAAGCGTTTCTGCTATTGGAAGGAAAAGACACCCTTTTAAAGAACTGGATGGAGCTTTTTTATATGGAAGAAAAAGAATATCTGACCCGGATTGAGGAGCTGGGAAGGAAATTATGTCAAAGATTCTCCCTGAGGGCAGCCGTGATCACAGGAATCGACCTGAAAAGGGAAGACAGTCCCCCTCTGATCGGAAATCTGGTATGGGAAAAGGGAAAGCCTTTCTGGAGCTTTTCAGAGAAATACGGGGGCAGCTATTCGGGAACAGGAGATCTGTTTGCTTCTGTACTCTGCGCAGGTCTGGTAAAAGGTATGTCTATGGAACGAAGCGTGAAAAAAGCAGTCTCCTTTTTATCCGGTGCTATCCGGGATACAAATAAAGCCGGCACAGACAGAAACGAAGGCGTCTGTTTTGAACCGCATTTATGGGAGCTGATATAAAAGAGAGGAAAGGCTTATGTTAAATAAACAGGAACAAAAAGAGATACTTAAGCTGGTATACACCACCAAAGAGCTGATCAATAGAGAGTTAAAGGACGAACATGTTACTGTGAAAGGGGCGGCGGACTATGTGACCAACGTAGATTTTGCCGTTCAGGAATATCTGAAAAAAGAACTGAAAAAACGATATCCGGAGATTTCACTTATTGCAGAGGAAAAGGAAAATAAAGATTTAAAAAAGGAAGGAACCTACTGGATCCTGGATCCCATCGACGGAACGACGAATCTAATCTATGATTATGGGATGAGCGCGGTTGCCCTTGCCCTTTATGAAAAAGGAGAGATCACCTTTGGGGCGGTCTATAATCCCTTCCATGAAGAAATGTTTTATGGTGCAAAGGGAGAAGGGGCATTTTTAAACGGAAAGAGGATACGCGTTTCCCCGCTGAAGGATCTGAAAGATGCAGTGATAGCTTTTGGCTCCTGTCCTTACGAAAAAGACAGGGCAGAGACTTTGTTTCCGCTTTTTTATAAAATATTCATGCATTGTGCAGATTTCAGGCGTACCGGGTCTGCAGAGCTGGATCTTTGCTATGTAGCCTGCGGCCGTAGCCATGGATTCCTGGAACAATCTCTGAAACCATGGGATTATGCGGCGGGGAGCCTGATCCTTTCAGAAGCGGGCGGAACGGCGAAACGCTGGGCTGGAGATGCCCTGCCTTATCTGGAAAATGCGGATGTGCTGGCTGTTACCAGTGAGCTGGAGGCCCCGCTTAGAAATCTTTTAAAGGAATGGGAAGAAAACATTTAAGGATAAAATCAAATAATTTAAAATAGGAGATATAAACATGAAAGGAATTTTGTATGGAATCGGTGTAGGCCCCGGTGATCCGGAGCTTATGACTTTAAAGGCAGTCCGAATGATCAGAGAAAATGAGGTGATCGCAGTACCGGGAGAAAAGGCAGAGGAGACGGTGGCTTATCAGATCGCGGTACAGGCGGTCCCGGAACTTGCAGATAAAAAGCTGCTGTCTGTCTATATGCCTATGACACATGACCGGGCAGTTATGGAGGAAAATCACAGAAAAGGCGCAAAGGCTATAGAAGCCTGGCTGGAACAGGGAAAGAACGTAGTCTTTTTAACCTTAGGCGATCCTACGATTTATTCTACTTTCACTTATCTGCAGAAGCTGGTGGAAGAGGATGGGTATCAGACCGGGCTTGTAAGCGGGATCACTTCTTTTTGCGCAGCAGCAGCCAGGATGAACGTCCCAGATCGGAAGAGCG
>CALIZJ010000048.1 GCA_938028845.1 uncultured Blautia sp. | reverse complement strand
GTTCCATCTGATCTGCTCCGGAGCGGTGCCGCCGAATCCGGCAGAACTCCTTGGAAGCGTACATTTTAAGCAGCTTTTGGAGTCTTTGCGGGATGTATATGATTACATAATCATTGACACGCCGCCATTGGGAAGTGTGATCGATGGCGCTGTGATCGCGGAAGAATGTGACGGATCCATCCTGGTAATCGAAAGCAGCGTGATAAGTTACCGCTTTGCTCAGGAGGTAAAAGATCAGCTGGCAAAATGCGACTGCCCTATCTTAGGCGTTGTCCTTAATAAGGTAGAGCCAGTACGGCAGCACTATTACAGAAAATACGGCAAATATGATAAATACGGTAAGTACGGCAAATACTAACTTTGTCAGGGAGGAACGGCCATGCGTGTAAAATTAGTGATCTTTCTTGCAATTATATGTATCGCTCTTTCCGGCCTGGTAATATGGACTCGCGTCAATACAGATCGGGAAGGCCCGGAGATAATCTTTGGGGAGAGTGAGATCGTCTACAGCGATGATATGGATCCGGAGGAGCTTTTGACCGATGTAACGGCAGAAGACGATGTAGACGGAGATGTTACAGACAGCCTTACGGTAGAGTCTGTGTATCCTGTAAGCGATGAGGCGGCTGTGGCCGTTTATGTCGCTAAGGACAGTAAAAATAATGTGACGAAAGCAAAGAGAGAAATTTCCTATAGGGCAGACGGAACAGGAGATGACTCTGAGACAGCATCTGCAGATCAGACAACAGATGAAGAAACATCTGACGAGGAAGAAAATCTTTCTCAGGAAACAAATGCGGATGATCCAGAGCTTACACCTACACCTGAAGTTTCGCCCACACAATCAGCTCTTTCAGAAGAAGAACAGGCCCGGGAGGAACAAGAAGCGCTGGCAGAGGCTATGCCGGCGCAGTCTCCCAGGCTTTATTTAACTGATTATATAGTTCATGTAAACAGAGGCGAATCGGTAAATAAATTAGATTACGTAAAAGAAATTCAGGATGACGATGATAATATCAGCGAATTGTGGCATTATATCCGTGTGGAAGGAAATCTTGACGTGAATGTATCGGGCACATATGAACTGTCATATTATGTAACGGATTTAAACGGCAACAGATCAAATATTGCATTGTTAAAGGTGATTGTGGAGTGATGGAATGAGCTATATACCTTATTATAGACGAAAGAGAAAGCATATCGTAAAAGGCGGGAAAAAAAAATTTCTGGCTTTAAAAATATTCCTGGGTATATTGATTACTGTTTTAGCTCTGATCGCAGGCGTTGCAGGGGCATATTATTATCTGCGAGCATCAGGCAGGGCAGGGCTCCATGAAAACGCTAAGACAGCGGTTCCTGATCTGAGCAAATCCGAAACAGCTTCAGAGACGAATGAACCGCAGGAGGATTATGACCCTACCATCTTTCGGTATGACGGAAAGGAATACAGATATAACAGTAATATTATCACAATCCTTTGTATGGGGATTGATAAGGATACAGAAAATGTAGAGCTGCAGAAGATTTCCGGCGAAAGCGGACAGGCGGACAGTATTTTTCTTTTCGTTATGGATACGGTACAGAATAAAATTAAGATCATTTCTGTTTCCAGAGATACCATGACGGAAATTACTAATTACGATGTAAGTGGCAATGAAGTGGGAGAATCCGTTAACCATCTTGGACTTGCATATGCCTATGGAGATGGTGGGCAGACCAGCTGTGAAATGATGGTGGACGCAGTTTCCAACCTGTTTTACGACCTGCCTATTCATGGATATGTCTCTCTTTTAATGAGCGCCATTGGCCCCCTTAATGACGCGGTGGGAGGAGTTACGGTCACTGTTCAGGAGGATCTGTCAGATAAGGATCCAGCATTGACTGAGGGCGCGACGGTTACGCTGATGGGAGATCAGGCAGAGATTTATGTTCGTTCCAGAGATACAGATCAGGAAGGAAGCAATAATCTTCGTATGGAAAGGCAGAAAACCTATGCCCTTGCCTTTATCAATGCGGCAAAAGAGGCGCTTAAATCCAATCCCTCCCTTACGGTGGAATTATACCGTCAGTTTTCTGAACAGATGGTGACGAATATCAAGCTTGATAACGCCGTGTATTTGGTATCAGAGGCGGTGGGGATGGAACTTGATCTTAACGATATATCCAGCCTGGAGGGTGAGACGAAGCAAGGGTCTGTATATGAAGAATTTTACGTGGATGACAAGGCGCTGCTTCAGCTGGTGCTGGATACTTTTTACCTGGAGGTTCCGGAGGCGTAGATTGAAAAATGAGTTTGTCGGCAAAAAAAGTGATTACCTGTATCCTAAGCGCGGTCTGTGTGTTCATCTGTGCTTTCGTGGGATATTATGTATATGAGACACAGCAGGAATTAAAAGCGGAGCGGGAAGAACAGGAGCGGATTATGGCCATAGAAGTGGAGAATCCGGATATGCCTGCCCAGTACAGGGCTTTTAAGGCGGATAATCCAGACGTATATGCATGGATAGAGGTACAGGGAACGGAAATTTCTTTTCCTGTACTGCAAAAGGAAGGGGATAACAGCTATTATCTGTCTCATGACGTGACCCAGAAGGAATCTGATAATGGCGCGATTTATTCAGAGGACTACAATGCAAAAGATTTTTCAGATTTTTTGACAGTTCTTTATGGAAACAGAGCGGAAGACGGGACGATGTTCGCTGGACTTCTGGATTATGAGGATCCTGTTTTTTTCGAAGAACATCGTACGATTTATATATATCTGCCGGATACAACATTAGAATACCAGATCTTTGCTACTTATACAGGAGATGATTCGCATCTGCTTTTAAGCAGGGATTTAAGCAGCGTGGAGAACAGAGAACGATATATTAGAGAGATTTATCAGTGGAGAGGCATGAAAAATAATTTTGACAGATCGATTTCTGTTACGCCGGACAGCCATATTCTGGCGCTATCCACCGGACATCCGTCCGGAGGCGATTCCAGATTCATCGTACAGGCTGTCAGAGTAGAATAGACGGCAAAATCTGTTAAATTACGTCCAAAATATATATTGCATATGGGATTCGAAAATGATAAAATAAATTATAAAAATTCAACGAAATTACAACGGATGGAGCTGTGGTTCGCATGGACGGGGCTGCATTCGTTAAGGGAGGTCTGGAAGATGAAGATAAAAAAAATTACGGCCGTGTTTGCTGCCGCTGCGATGATAGCAGGTTCCTGCATGCCTGTCTATGCACTGCCTAGTATTACTGGCTCTGTGGATTTTGCTCAGGTTGGAACCACTACAGAAGGAGCCAGCGTGTGGATTGAGGAGCACAGCGAGGAAGAGTATGTGCAGATCTTCACCGAGAAATACGGAGAAGAGGTTGGCCAGCTGGCTGAGGCTGTACAGAACGCCATTCGGGAAGCAACGGAGAGGGCTATTTCGGATGCAGCTGAGGGGACAGACGGCGCCACGGAGGATCCCACTTTTGGAGGTGTTCTGAGAAGTGTGGTCGGTGACGATGCCTATGAAGAGTTGGAGATTCCTTTTTATGAAGACAATGCATTGTCCGGAACGGCTGACTTGGATAAGCTGAAGTTCCTGTCTCCTATGGTGGAATTCCGTGTAGAGGGTGTCACTCCTACCGAGGAAAATCCGGTGGATGTGATATTTACGATCAATAACCTCACAGAGGACATTGATGCGTACGTTGCGTATATGTGTCCTAACCATGGCTGGGAAATCCTGAATACCACGGAAGTGCTGGAGGATGACGGCGGTGACTCTTATGAAATGGATCTGACAGATGCAGATGCCGGAAATACCGAGGAGGCCGCTGAGGGAGAGACAACCGATGAGGAAAATACAAGAAATCGTGTTTCTGCTCTTTTCCATTCTACCGATGGTCCCATCGTACTTCTGTATATGGAAAAGGAAAACGGTGAGTCTGCAGATATTACCGTAACAGCGCCGGAAACAAGATAAGAAAACTCAGAAGACAAACAGGAGAATAAAGGATTGCGGGCGGGATATAAAAATCCCGCCTTTTCTTACTTTATAGGATTAGGATGTCAAAATGTTATCCATGCCCAGGAGTACACAATTTTATTTATGTTAGTAAAATTTACAGTGAATCATATAGTCTGCCTGTGCTGGTTATGAATAACAGGGTGGCATACAAAAAAAGGAAAATATTCAGATAATATCCAGGTAAAAGCTAAATATTGCCGTATATAACAGAAAATGGAATGAAAATAGCTGATTTATTTATTGTTTTACAGAAAACTTAATGTTATAATAAACCCCGTTAAGGGCTCTGAACAGTAAGAACCATAATAAGAATAAATCAGGAGGATTTCAGAATGAAAATCAACAAATTATTTGCAGCAGTATTAACTGTAAGTACGATCGTAGGCAGCACCACGGCAGCTATGGCAGCGCCAAGTATGATGAATGCCCTGGATATAAATCAGGTAAGCGCCAGTGAGGGATCTGTGCTCCTTTCAGAAAAAACGGTAGAAGAATGGACAGCACAGTACGGCGAAGATGCTGGTGCAGTAGCAGAAGCAATCCAGTCTGCTACCGTAAACAGCACCTTAGCTGAAATTTTCGAGACTGCACTGGGTACAGACGGACTTACAGACCTTGAGATTAAGCTGTTCACAGATGGCGTAGAAAGAGAGGCAGTGGATCTGGAGAGCATGAAAGTTCTTTCCCCTGTTGTTGACTTACAGCTTGATGGTGTAGAGCCTACAGAGGAGAATCCGGTAGACGTTACTTTTACAGCAAACAATGCTACAGATGACATTGATGTATATGTACTTCACCTGTGTGATGGCCATGGCTGGGAAATCCTTTCCACAGAGAAGGCAGCAGATAACCAGGTAACAGCTCCGTTCCATTCTTTATCTCCGGTTGCCCTTGTTTATGCAGATGCAGCTGAGGATACAGAGGCAGTGGAGTCTCCGGCTACAAAATAATTTTGTTTCCATACAGTGTATGATGTCTGTACTCCCCGGAAAATTAGGGGATAGTATAAGAATGGATTTCGGCGGGACAAATGTCCCGCCTTTTCTTTATGTCCTTTCCTGCATCCATTTTTGCAGGAATTCCGCCTGTTCCTGGTCGGAGATCATCTGAGAGGCGGCGTCGTTTCCCGCTGCCAGGCAGCAAAACAGGACCAACGCCTGAAGTGCAAAGAATAACAGAAGAAACAAGATCATGTAAAAGCCTCCTTAATTATTGATATTTTACAGTATTATCATATTTAAGAAAATTATGCGGCAAATATGGTAAGATTATGATATAATTAAAAATACGTCTGGGTTTAGACGTAATTTTTTCTTTTGGAGGGAACCATGCGAAAGACAGAATTTAAAGTACATACCATTTATTCCAGAGAGGACATCCTGCAGATGGAAAAGGTGTCAGGGAGAAAAATGCGGCATTTAGGGCTTGGCATTACCGGCGCTGTTTTTATTTTGTATCTGGCTGTGGTTCTTTGGGAAGTGGTGCAGGGAGACGGACATGCCTCTATTTTTCCTTTTATTTCCGGCGGAGTTTTAGATGTGGTTCTGCTGGCCATCCTGGCGATCTGCTTTGTCATGATCTTTTGTATGCCGTATTTACAGAGGCATAAGATTTTGAAAGATCTGCCGGGAGGAGTATTAAAGGCAAACTATTATTTCTATGAAAGAACCTTCCAGTATGGATGGGGCGAGACTTTTACCACGGTAGGCTACGTGGAAATCCAGGAATTTATCAGTCTTCCAAACAGTTTTTACATCAAAGCAAAGGATGTTTCCTATTGGGTGAAAAAGTCAGACTTTCAGGTAGGCACACCAGAAGAGTTCCTGGAATTTATGAAGGGAAAAGTAAAATGTAAAGTAATTGAAAAGACGGCCTGAGAAGCAAAAGGCATTGTCCCGGAATAAGGTAAAGAAAGTACATTTTTTGGAGAGGGACTATGCATCAGGAACGTTATACAGGAAGAGGAATAGGGGTAGCGGTGCTGGACACCGGTATATATCCCCATATGGATTTTGATAACAGGATATGGATGTTTTTTGATTTCCTTTCTCATAGAAGCAGCCCCTACGATGACAATGGACACGGAACCTGTGTGGCAGGGATCCTAGGGGGCAGCGGAAAGGCCTCTTACGGAAAATATAAAGGTATGGCGCCGGGATGCGGCATCGTCGCTCTTAAGGTGCTGGACCGGTTTGGAAACGGAAACAAGGAAGATGTTCTAAGAGCCTTTCGCTGGCTTTTGCGGTATAAAGAACAGTATCGGATACGTGTAGTCAACATTTCTGTGGGAACTACTTATAAGACAAAAGATGAACATTTCGCCCTGATCCAGGCAGTGGAAGAGCTGTGGGATGCAGGGCTTATAGTGGTAGCTGCGGCGGGGAACCAGGGACCTTCTCCGGGAAGTGTGACAGCTCCCGGATGCAGCAAAAAGATCATAACTGTGGGTTCCAGCGATATGCTTCAGGGAAATGGGGCAGTCTCCGGAAGGGGGCCTACCTTTGAATGTGTATGCAAGCCGGATCTGGTAGCACCGGGAAGCCGGATCACTTCCTGTGCGCCGGGCAGGGATTTCCCATATGCTGCCAAAAGCGGCACTTCCATGTCCACGCCTCTTGTCTCCGGGGCAATCGCAAGGGCGCTGGAAAAAAATCCGTCTCTTACCAATGTGGAAATAAAGATGATGCTCAAAGAGAGCTCAGATGATATGGGATTGCCTCATAACCAGCAGGGATGGGGGAAATTTAACTGCAAAAGGTTTTTATCCCTTTAAAATTCTGCTGTTTTGTATAAATGTGCTGCGGTAAAGTATAAAAGCGTTGACGGATGAAAAGATTTCCGCTACAATGATAGACAAAATGATATCAAAGGACGTATTTGGTATCGCAAACATACGAGGAGAGGATAGAACATGCAGAACAGACAAGTAAAAATGGACCAACATACGAATCTTCTTCAATTGGAAGAGCATATGTACCCGCTGGTAGATGTGGAGACTCCAAATGTTTTCCGTAATCTTTTTCCTTATTCTGAGGTTCCAAAGATTGCCTTTAACGATCGAATCGTTCCCCATCATATGCCGGATGATATCTGGATCACAGACACCACTTTCAGGGACGGACAGCAGTCCAGGGCGCCCTATTCCACAGAGCAGATCGTAAGGATCTACGATTACCTGCACAAACTTGGGGGACCGGAAGGCAGGATCCGCGCATCCGAATTTTTCCTGTACAGCAAAAAAGACAGGGACGCGGTAGAAAAGTGTATGGAAAGAGGCTATGAATTTCCGGAAGTAACCAGTTGGATCCGTGCAAGCAAAAAAGATTTTGAACTTGTCAGAGACATGGGTATGAAAGAGACCGGGATTTTAGTAAGCTGTTCCGACTATCACATTTTTTATAAGATGAAGATGAGCCGCCGCCAGGCTATGGAGCATTATTTAAGTATCGTAAAGGAATGTTTGGAGATCGGTGTGGCGGTGAGGTGCCATCTGGAGGACATCACCAGAGCGGATATTTACGGCTATGTGATTCCCTTCTGTCTGGAACTTATGAAGCTGCGCCAGGAATACGGCATTCCGGTAAAGGTGCGCTGCTGTGACACCATGGGATATGGCGTGAACTATCCTGGTGCTGTGATTCCCCGTTCTGTGCCGGGAATTATCTATGGCATTATGGTCCATGCGGGCGTACCGTCAGAGCTCATCGAGTGGCATGGACATAACGATTTTTATAAAGCGGTCAGCAATTCTACCACAGCATGGCTGTACGGTGCCTGCGGTGTGAATACTTCTCTCTTCGGCATTGGTGAGAGAACGGGAAATACGCCTTTGGAGGCCATGGTCTTTGAGTACGCCCAGCTTCGCGGAAACCTTGGGGGAATGGATACTACGGTGATCACAGAGCTGGCGGAATACTACGAAAAAGAAATTGGCTATAAGATTCCGCCCCGCACACCTTTTGTTGGAAAGAACTTTAATGTGACAAGGGCTGGCATCCACGCCGACGGACTTTTAAAAAACGAAGAGATCTATAATATTTTCGATACGGACAAATTTTTAAACCGTCCGGTAGAAGTGGCAGTTTCCAATACTTCCGGTCTGGCGGGCATTGCCCACTGGATGAATACCCACTATCATTTAAAAGGGGAGAAACAGGTGGAGAAAAACTGTGATCTTGTTAAAAAGATCAAGGAATGGGTAGACGCCCAGTATGACGAAGGCCGTGTGACCGTTATGTCAGACGCCGAGCTGGAGGATATCGTAGCCAGATATTGTGAAGAACTGGGAATTACATTGGCATAGAAAGCTGTAATTGATCCGAAATGTGCAGACCAGTGAGATATAAATTATTTTGCGGAAAGAAAACAAAACAAACAGGAGGAGAAAATGAAGAAAATTCAAATGCAGACGCCGCTTGTGGAGATGGACGGCGATGAAATGACAAGAATTCTATGGAAGATCATTAAGGAAGAGCTCCTTCTTCCTTATATCGATCTGAATACAGAGTATTACGACCTGGGTCTTGCCCATCGCAATGAGACAGACGACCAGGTGACCATAGATGCAGCAGAAGCGACCAAAAAGTACAAGGTGGCTGTAAAATGTGCTACCATCACGCCAAATAAGGCAAGGATGGAAGAATATAACCTGAAAAAAATGTATAAAAGCCCTAATGGAACGATCCGTGCCATCTTAGACGGTACTGTTTTTCGCGCTCCCATCGTGGTAAAAGGGATCGAGCCTTGTGTGAAAAACTGGAAAAAGCCTATTACCCTGGCTCGTCATGCATACGGCGATATATATAAAAACACAGAGTTTTACATCGATAAGCCAGGAGAAGCCAAGCTTGTGTTTACAGCCGATGACGGTACAGAGCGCTGCGAGACCATCCAGCGGTTTGACTATCCGGGCGTACTCCTTGGCATGCACAATATGGACGCGTCCATTGAGAGCTTTGCAAGAAGCTGTTTTAATTATGCGCTGGATACGAAACAGGATGTATGGTTCGGCTGTAAAGATACCATCTCTAAAACTTACGACGGCAGATTTAAAGAAATCTTTAGCAAGATTTACGAAGAGGAATTTAAGGAGAAATTTGACGAAGAGCAGCTTACCTACTTCTACAGCCTCATAGACGATATTGTTGCCCGTGTGATGAAAGCAGAAGGCGGATTTATCTGGGCATGCAAGAATTACGACGGGGATGTAATGAGCGATATGGTTTCTTCTGCTTTTGGATCTCTTGCCATGATGACTTCTGTTTTGGTATCGCCTCACGGCTATTATGAGTATGAGGCGGCCCACGGAACGGTGCAGCGTCATTACTACAGACATCTGGAGGGAAAAGAGACTTCCACAAACTCTGTTGCCACGATTTTTGCCTGGACCGGCGCTCTTAGAAAAAGAGGAGAGCTGGATGGCAATAAAGCGCTTACAGAATTTGCCGATAAACTGGAAAAGGCCACAAAGGCTACCATAGAAAGCGGAAAGATGACAAAGGATCTTGCCCTTATTACGGAAATAAAAAATCCGAAGATCTTAAACAGCAGGGAGTTTATCCTGGCAGTAAAAGAAAAATTAGAAAAATATCTGTAAAAACAGTGATCCCTGCAGGATCATCAGGGAGTAAAAAGAACTGGCGGTTACGCCAGTTCTTCCCATTTTTCATAAAGTTCTTCCAGCTCTTTTTGCAGGGCTTCTTTTTCACGGCTTAATTGTGTGCACCGGGCAACGTCTGTACAGACCTCCGGGAGAATGAGCGTATCGTCGATTTCTTTGTCCCGGATTTCCAGCTCTTCGATGCGGGCTTCTACCTTTTTCAGGTCGTTTTCCCGTTTCCTTTTTAATGCCTGTTCTTCTTTTTGCTGCTGCCAGGTGAGTTTGCTTTCTGAAGGAGCCTCAAAAACTTCCGCCTGTTTTTGGGCGGGGGCATATTTTTCTGTGAGCTCGTCTTTCTTCTCTAGATAATAATCGTAATCACCAATATAATTCACAATAGCCTGGTTGGTAAGGTCCATGATCCTGGTGGCCGTCTGATTGATAAAATAACGGTCGTGGGAGACATAGAGTACAGTTCCGGTATAGCTGTTTAAAGCTTCCTCCAGGATTTCTTTGGAAGTAATATCCAAATGGTTCGTAGGCTCGTCCAGGATGAGAAAATTTGCCTCAGAGAGCATAAGCTTTGCCAGAGAAACGCGCCCGCGCTCCCCTCCGGAAAGAGCGGAGATCTGATTGAACACTTCGTCGCCGGTAAATAAAAAGGCGGCGAGCATATTACGGATTTCCGTTTCCGTTAAGGTGGGATAAGTATCGGAAATTTCCTGGAAAATAGTTTTCTCCCCGTGAAGGACATGGTGTTCCTGATCGTAATAACCGATCTGGACTTTGGAGCCAAGGGTGAATTTTCCTGTATCAGCAGGGAGGAGGCCATTTAAAATTTTTAAAAGGGTAGTCTTTCCTGTGCCGTTGTTGCCGATAAGAGCCACCCGTTCCCCTCTTTTTATCTCAAAAGAAATACCGGTAAATAAAGTCTGTCCCGGAAAGGATTTTGATAGATCTTCCACACGCAGCACATCATTTCCGCTTACATATCTGGGCTCCAGGGCAAGCCGCATCTGGTCGTGGATCTCTGCCGGTTTTTCCAGACGCTGCATTTTATCCAGCATTTTTTCTCTGCTTTCCGCACGCCGGATGGATTTTTCGCGGTTAAATGAGCGAAGCTTTGCGATGACGGCTTCCTGGTGTTTGATCTCTCTTTGCTGGTTTAAAAATGCCTTGTACTGGGCATCGCGGAGCTGGGCTTTTTTAACTGCATAGGCTGAGTAATTTCCCTCATAGACACGCACCTGGCCAACCTCGATCTCAACGATTTTGGTTACGACCTTATCGAGAAAATACCGGTCGTGAGAGACAATGAAAACGGCGCCTGGATAATTCATAAGATAGGTCTCCAGCCAGGAGATACTTTCCATATCCAGGTGGTTCGTAGGCTCGTCCAAAAGAAGGATATCTGGTTTGGAAAGAAGGAGTTTGCCGAGGGCGACCCTTGTTTTTTGTCCTCCGGAGAGCGTTTCGATCTCTCTGGAAAAATCCTCTTCGGCAAACCCAAGACCCTTTAATACGCCTGTCAGTTCACTTTTATAAGCATAACCGTTTTCCAGTTCGAATTCATGAGTAAGACGTGTATAAGTATTCATCAGGTTTTCTAAAACATCGCCCTTTGCATGTTTCATATCCTGTTCGATGGTCCGAAGCCGCTTTTCCATATCCAGTATATGCTGTTTGGTAGTGAGAAGCTCTTCATAGATGGTGCGGCTTCCGTGGATATCCTGATACTGGGCCAGGTATCCGATGTTTTTGTCCCGGGAGATCACTACAGAACCGGAATCTGCAGAAAGTTCCTGCATAATGATACGCAGAAGGGTGGTTTTTCCTGCTCCGTTGCTTCCGATCAGAGCTGCTTTTTCCCGCTCTTCTATATGAAAAGACGCGTCATTTAAGATCACTTTATCGCCAAAAGCTTTACAAAGATTCTGACATGATAAAATCATAACGATTCCTCCAAAATTAGATAATACAAGCACTCTCAATTATAACGGAAACTGTAAGTTTGTAAAGTAAAATTGGATATTTAAAAGAAAAACACCAGAAAAAATGCAAAATCTTGTTATAAGACGTCAACTTTAATTGACAAGAAAATGTCATTTCGCTATAATTAGCATAGTATTATAAGGAGGGGACATTTGTGGAGTCAAAAGAAATTTCAAAGGCGGTGATCAAGCGACTGCCACGTTATTACCGCTATCTGGGCGAGCTAATGGAGGAAAATGTAGAGCGGATCTCTTCCAATGATCTGAGCAAAAAAATGCATGTCACTGCTTCTCAGATCCGTCAGGATCTTAATAATTTCGGCGGGTTCGGCCAGCAGGGCTATGGCTATAACGTA
>CALIZJ010000047.1 GCA_938028845.1 uncultured Blautia sp. | reverse complement strand
CTCATCACCAAGGTAAAAACCGGAAATGTCAAGGAAGCGCGCGCCCTTTTAAACGACCTTCTGGGATACGTGTTTTTTGCCGGAAACAATAAACTGGAAATCGTAAAAGCACGTTCCATCGAATTATGTTCGCTCCTTTCCAGAGCTGCGATCGAGGGAGGCGCGCCTACGGACAGTATTTTAAAAATAAACAACCAATATCTTCGTACTTTGCAGGAAATCAACGATATTGATAAGCTTTGCTACAAGCTCCAGGAGGTAGTGGACGTGTTCACAGAAGGCATGTTTAATTATATTCCTTCTAAAAACAGTGAAATCATCCGCAAAGCCATAGCCTACATATCCCAGAACTATAATACCAACCTTACCCTGGAAGAAGTGGCGAACCATGTACATTTAAACCCCACCTATTTTTCCACTTTGTTTAAGCAAAGCTCCGGTTCTTCTTTTAAAGAATACTTAAATATCGTGCGGGTAGAAGAGAGCAAACGCCTGCTCTCCAATACAGATTATTCCATTATTGATATCGCCGTCGCCACAGGTTTTGAAAACCAAAGTTATTTCTCAAAGGTGTTTAAAAAATATACAGGTCTTACTCCTAAACAATATCGTTAAAAACCAAATATTTTCTAGTTTTTCATAAATAATTATAAACACTTTTCTTCTAAATACAGTAAACTTAATTCCAAAGAGAATAAAGTACAGCCGTCTATGTACGGCTGTCTTTTCTCGTCATTGGTTACACACTGACAAATAATATTTTTAAGCCTTAAGAAACAATTGATAACAGGAGATAATCATATGATCGGAATTGGAATTGATACCGGCGGTACCTATACGGACGCGGTCATTTATGATCTGAATAAGAAAAAAATCCTCAGCAGCGCAAAGTCTCTGACTACAAAATCGAAGCTGGAAACCGGCATCTTAAACGCCCTGTCCCAGCTTAATACAGACCATGTGCAAAGAGCTGATTTTATCGCACTTTCCACTACACTTGCCACCAATGCATGTGTGGAATCCAAAGGCGGAAGGGCAAAGCTGATGTTCATTGGAGCAGATCCAAATACTGTGGAATCCCAAAAAGATTCCTACGGTCTTCCTTCCTCAGAGGACATCTATTTTCTGGAAGGAGACCCCGCTGTTCCCCACAAGGTTCCCGACTGGGAACGTTTTAAAGCAGATATTTCAGAACATTTCCAGGACTGCGACAGTGTAGCTATCGTACAGATCCATCCAAGAGAAAACAACGGAGCTTATGAAAAAAAGGCCCGGGATTATCTTAAGGAACAGCTTTCCATTCCCTGCATCCTGGGGTATGATCTCTTTCACGACTTAAATGTACTGCGCCGGGGAGCCAGCGCTCTTTTAAACGCCCGTCTCCTTCCAGTTATGGAAGAATTTTTTGCTTCTGTCCATACTGCGCTTAACAAGATGGGGCTTACTCTTCCTCTTGTGGTCGTGCGCAGCGATGGTAGTCTGATGTCCCAGGAGTTTGCCTGCGAACGGCCGGTAGAGACCCTTCTTTGCGGCCCTGCTGCAAGCATTATGGGAAGTATGGAGCTTTCCGGTTCCCCAAATGGCGTAGTAGTGGATATGGGCGGAACCACCTCGGATATTTCTCTTTATAAAGATCATGTTCCGGTCACTGTACAGGACGGAATCCAGATTGGAAACTGGAAGACCTTTGTAAAAGGACTATACGTGGATACTTTCGGACTTGGCGGCGACAGCGCGGTACATTTCGGTTCCAACGGGCTGTACCTGGATACCAGGAGGGTCATTCCCCTGTGCAGCTTAGCTTCCCAATACCCGGAGGTTGTTTCCCAGCTTGAAGAGCTGAACATCAGCGAAAAAAAGCACAGCATGTTTCTCCATGAATTTTTTGTCCTTATCCACATGCCTTCCAGACAGCAGAACTATACAGAATTTGAACTTTCTTTCTGCAACGCCCTTGCCAATGGACCTTTGATCCTTAAACGTGCCGCACAGGCTGTTGGAAAAGAGATCTATACGCTGGATGTGTCCCGTCTGGAACAGGAAGGCGTGATCATGCGAAGCGGCCTAACACCTACAGATATTATGCACATCCGGAAAGATTTCCACAAATTTAATGCAGATGCTTCTTTCCTGGCAGCTTCCTTTGTAGCCCGCTCTGTAAATATTACACCAGAGGAATTATGTACGCGGATCTACACACTGGTAAAGAAAAAGCTGTATTGCAACCTTGGAAGAATCCTGATGAAAAACCAGCATCCAGAGCTATTTAAGGCATTGGATGAAAAGGGTGCGGAAATGCTTTTTGACAAATGCTTTGAAGATGCAGTTAAAGGAGAGGCGCCTGATTTTCTGAAGATGGAGCTTTCCGCTTCCTACCCGCTTGTGGGCATCGGCGCTCCTATCCATCTGTTCCTTCCGGATGTGGCCAAGCTTCTTGGAACAACCTGTATCATACCCAAATATGCTCCTGTTGCAAACGCCCTTGGAGCTGTGGTAGGAAACGTGGCCGCTTCCTGGACTACAGAGATCAAGCCTGTTTACGATGCCGCCGGGATTTCCTGTTACCAGGTCTTTTCCCAGGATGGGCCGCTTTTCTTTGAGACACCGGAAGAGGCGGAGGAAGCCGCCATTTCAGACGCATTGTCCGGTGCGAAAAAGGAGGCCAGAAAGCGTGGTGCAGCGTCAGATCTCACCACAAGTTATGAGAAAAAAGATAAAACTGTTCTGGTAGGAGAAAGCCAGCTTTTCCTCGGTATGCAAATCTGCGCCAGAGCTGTGGGACGTATATTTTTTATGTAAATGGAGGTTTTATTTATGAACAGAGAAGATTTAATAGAAAAAATTTTAAAAGAATGTGCAGCCGCAGGTATCCACGAGCAGGCTATACTTTCTGTAGACAAAATCGAATTTTCAGACGAGGTACGCCACCTATGTGAAGTAAATTACTGCGGACAGTACGGCACTACCTGGGCATGTCCCCCTGCGGTAGGCACAGTAGAAAGCTGCAGGGCTGCATGCCGGAAATTCAGCCAGGTTTACATTTTCTCCACCTTGCATCCCCTGGAGGATTCTTTCGACCTTGAGGGAATGGAAGAAGGAAAAAATGCCCACGAAGATGTCTGTACCTCTGTGCGGGAAATATTCCGGAAATATTTTCCGGAGAATCTGATGCTTACCTCCGAAGGCTGTAAAAACTGCAAGACCTGTACCTATCCGGACAGTCCCTGCCGTTTTCCTGATAAGATGTATCCTTCTGTGGAAAGCTATGGAATCTCTGTTGTAAATGAGGCGGCAGCGGCTGGTATGCATTATATCAACGGGGCCAATACAGTTACTTATTTTGGAAATATATTCTTTTAATATGTCTGTTCATTTATTCCCAACATTGGCATTATAAATACATTGGGAATAAGGTTGGGAATATTTTATACAATAAAACTGCCAGTAGACAAGCACCCTACTGGCAGAATTTTTTCTTTCATTTACTTGTTTCAAAAGCATTTATTTTCCTGACATATAAGTCATCAACGCTTCCTGGGAAATTTCTTCATGCATCAATTCTCCAGTCACTCTTCCCTCGTACATAACCAGAACTCTGTCACACAGCCCGATGGTCTCCTGCATCTCACTGGATACCACGATAACGCTTACACCCTGCTCTGCCAGTTCTTCTATGATAGCGTAGATTTCATTTTTTGCTCCGATATCGATTCCCTGTGTAGGCTCGTCCAAAAACAGGATCTTCGGATGATTTAACAGCCATCTGGCAATTACTGCCTTCTGCTGGTTTCCGCCGGACAGATTAATGATCTTCTGATCCATGCTGGGCGTTTTGATCTTTAATCTGTCGGAATACTTCTTCGTCATTTCCAGCTCACGTCTTGAATTTAAAAATCCAAAACGGTTCAACGCTTTTCTAAATCCTACGATAGAAATATTCTCTTTTACGCTGAATTTAAGGAACAAACTCTGAAGCTTTCTTCCTTCCGGTATCAGTCCAAGTCCATACTTAATCGCCTGGGAAGGATGATTGATGTCAACTTCCTGTCCTTCGATAAGGATTGTTCCGCTTTTTTTCTTGTCCGCTCCAAAAACAGCCTGCAGAACTTCACTTCTTCCGGCACCTACTAATCCAGTGATTCCAAGGATTTCACCCCGGTGAAGTTTCATATTAAAATCATATACTTTATGTTCAATATTCAGATTTTTTACTTCCATGATAATGTCATCATGGTAATCTGTCTTATATTGTTTTCTTGAAAATCCCGCTGCAAATTCTCTGCCGACCATGCTGGAAATCATTTCCTCCACTGTAGTTTCACTGGTCAGCATTGTGTTCACAAGACACCCATCTCTAAATACTACGATACGGTCACTGATCTTCATGATCTCATCCAGCTTATGGGAGATATAAAGCATCGTGATCCCTTTTTTCTTTAAATTAAACATGATTTCATGAAGGAAATCAGCCTCGGAAACCGTCAATGACGACGTCGGTTCATCCAAAATCAAAAGCTTTGCGTTCAAAGACAGCGCTTTGGCTATCTCTACCTGCTGCTGCTGGGAAACATTAATATCCCGAACCAATGTCTTAGGGTCCATTCCCTCAAGACCAACTTCTTTTAAAAGGACCTTGCTGTCCTCGTATAACTTCTCTTTATCCAGAAGTCCCATTTTATTTTTAGGAAGCCTGCCTACAAAAATGTTCTCCGCAATGCTGAGGGCATTTGAAAGGGACAGTTCCTGGTGGATCATAGAAATACCACGCTTCTGTGCCTTAACAGTATCAAAAGGAAGAAGGTTTTCTCCTTCAAATATCAGTTCCCCGGAGGTCGGCGCATATACCCCAAACAGTATATTCATCAGCGTAGATTTACCTGCACCATTTTCTCCTACAAC
>CALIZJ010000046.1 GCA_938028845.1 uncultured Blautia sp. | reverse complement strand
ATTGGAAAAGTTTATATAAAAAAAAAAAAAGGGAGAAGTGCCATATGAAAAAAGAAGAACTGCGCTATTTAAAGCGCCTGGGAGAGCTGTATCCTACCATTGGAAAGGCTTCCACGGAAATCATAAATCTGCAGTCCATTTTGAACCTGCCCAAAGGGACAGAACATTTTATGTCGGATCTGCATGGGGAGTATGAGGCGTTTTCCCATGTGCTTCGGAACGGTTCCGGAGCAGTGCGCAAAAAAATCGACGATGTGTTCGGACATACCTTAAGCAACAGCGACAAGCGTTCTCTGGCGACTTTGATCTATTATCCCAGGGAGAAGATGGAGATTGTCCGTAAAACAGAAGAGGATATGGAAAACTGGTATAAGATCACCTTATACCGGCTGATCGAGGTGTGTAAGACCACTGCGTCCAAATATACCCGCTCTAAGGTGAGAAAGGCACTTCCCGCAGATTACGCCTATGTGATCGAGGAACTGATCACAGAAAAAGCAGAAGTTTTAGATAAAGAGGCTTATTACGATGCCATTGTGGATACCATCATTGAGATCGGAAGGGCAGAAAACTTTATCATAGCCTTAGCAGAGCTGATCCAGCGGCTGGTAGTGGATCATTTACATATCCTCGGGGATATTTTTGACCGAGGGCCTGGCCCGCATTTTATTATGGACCGGCTGATGGAGTACCATTCTCTGGATATCCAGTGGGGAAACCACGATGTGGTGTGGATGGGAGCTGCCGCAGGGCATAAAGCGTGTATCGCCACGGTGATCCGAAACAGCCTCCGGTACGGAAATCTGGATATTTTAGAGGACGGATACGGGATCAATATGATGCCCTTAGCCACGTTTTCCATGGAAACCTATAAAGATGATCCCTGTAAGATCTTTGAGATGAAAAATGCAGCCAAGTATAATGTGCTGGAAGAAGAACTGGAAAGAAAGATGCACAAAGCCATCACTATTATCCAGTTTAAGCTGGAAGGAGAGCTCCTTAGGAGAAATCCGGAATTCCAGATGGATGACCGCTGCCTTCTGCACAGGATCGATCCGGAGAAGGGGACGATCACTCTTTCTTACGGGACAGTTTATCCCCTTACAGACACTGACTTTCCCACAGTAAACTGGGAGGATCCGTATGCGCTGACAGAGGAAGAAATGGAAGTTATGGACCGCCTGGATTCAGCTTTCCGCAATTGTGAAAAGCTTCAGAACCATATCCGGCTTTTGCTGGATAAAGGCGGTTTGTATAAAGTATATAATGGAAATCTTTTGTTCCATGGAAGTATTCCATTAAATGAGGACGGCAGCTTTAAAGAAGTGCAGATTTACGGCAATACCTATAAAGGCAAGGAACTGTACGATGTGCTGGAGGCATATGTGCGGAGAGCCTTTTATTCTGTGGATAAAAAAGAAAGGGAAAGGGGAAAAGATATTCTCTGGTATATCTGGGCTGCGCCTAACTCTCCTTTATTCGGAAAGGATAAAATGAGTACCTTTGAGCGGTATTTTATCGCAGATTCTGCCGCGCATAAGGAGAAGAAAAATGCCTACTACCGTTTGCTGGAAAATGAGGAAGTCGTTAATTCCATGCTGGAAGAATTCGGACTGGACCCCGAGGAAGGCCATATCATTAACGGGCATGTGCCGGTACACCAAAGCGAGGGAGAAAGCCCTGTAAAATGCAACGGCAAGGTGATCGTCATCGACGGAGGATTTTCCAAAGCATACCGCAAGGTAACGGGAATTGCCGGGTATACCCTGATCTATAATTCCTATGGACTGATCCTTTCCGCCCATCAGCCATTTACCTCCACAGAGGCGGCGGTTTTACAGGAAAGCGATATTGTGTCCAAACAGGTGGCAGTGCGTTACACTGCAAGGAGAAGACTGGTGGGAGACACAGATACAGGGACTGCCCTTAAAGAGAGGATCGGGGAGCTGATCCAGCTTCTGGAAGCTTACCGAAGGGGTATTATCAAAGAGAAAAAATAAAAAAGGCTTTACTTATTTTTTTCAGTTTTATATAATGTAGCGTGTGTTTTAATTGATAAATATTGACATCTTCAAAGAAAAGGAGACAGAAAAAAATGGGTGGAATTTTTGGAGTAGCTTCAAAGTCTAGCTGCGTTTTGGACCTTTTTTTCGGGATTGATTACCATTCTCATTTAGGTACACGCAGAGGCGGTATGGCCGTTTACGATGAAAAAAAGGGGTTCGACCGGGCGATTCATAACATTGAAAATTCGCCGTTCCGTACAAAGTTTGACCGGGACGTGGCAGAACTGACAGGAAATCTTGGAATCGGATGTATTTCTGATAATGAACCACAGCCTTTGCTGGTGCGCTCTCATCTGGGAAATTTCGCGATCACTACCGTGGGAAAGATCAACAATATGGATGAGCTGGTTGCCCATTCCTTTAAAAACGGATGTACACATTTTCTGGAAATGAGCGGAGGAAGCGTGAATCCTACAGAGATGGTTGCCTCTCTTATTAATCAGAAACAGACGATGGTGGAAGGGATTCGTTATGCCCAGGAGATGATCGAGGGTTCTATGACCATGTTGATCCTGACACCCAAAGGACTGTATGCAGCCCGTGACCGTCTTGGAAGGACACCTTTGATCATAGGGAAAAAGGAGGATGCCTGCTGTGTGTCCTTTGAAAGTTTTGCCTATGTAAATCTGGGTTATGAAGATTTGGCGGAACTTGGTCCCGGAGAGATTGCCTTTGTCACGCCGGAAGGTGTGGAAACACTCCAAAAACCTGGGGATAAGATGCGTATCTGCTCCTTTTTGTGGGTATACTATGGATACCCTACCTCTACTTACGAAGGTGTAAACGTAGAAGAGATGCGTTATAAATGCGGAGATATGCTCGCCGGAAGAGACGCAGGCGAGATACAGCCGGATATTGTAGCCGGTGTTCCGGATTCCGGAATCGCCCATGCCATTGGTTATGCGAACCGTTCCGGAGTTCCCTTTGCACGTCCCTTTATTAAATATACACCCACCTGGCCCCGCTCTTTTATGCCTACGCAGCAGAGCCAGAGAAATCTCATTGCAAGGATGAAGCTGATCCCGGTCCATAAACTGATCAAAGGAAAGAGCCTTTTAATGATCGACGACTCCATCGTGCGGGGAACTCAGCTTCGGGAGACCACGGAATTTTTATATCATAACGGTGCAAAAGAAGTGCATATCCGTCCGGCGTGCCCTCCTCTTTTGTTTGGATGTAAATATCTGAATTTTTCCCGTTCTAAATCCGATATGGATTTGATCACCAGAAGGACCATCGCAAAAAGAGAAGGAGATAACGTAGATAAGAAAACTCTGGAAAGTTATGCAGATCCGGATTCTGCTAATTATAAAGAAATGCTGGAGGAGATCCGTAAGGAGCTGAATTTTACAAGCCTTAAGTACCATCGCCTGGATGATCTTGTAAAATCCATAGATATTTCTCCGTGTAAGCTCTGCACATACTGCTGGAGCGGAAAAGAGTAAGAAGAAATTACGGTGGGGGAGAGAAAGAAAACAGGGGTGATGGATTATGAACAAAAATAAGGATATACTGAAAATAATTCTTGTGGTGCTGATCGCTGTTTTTCTTATGCTGGGAGCTGCAGTACTGTTTTTAAACATGCGCCGCAGCAGCCAGAGAGAGGAACTGAAAAGAGAGCAGGCGCAGGCTGCTTTAGATAAGGCGCCTACTAAGGTTCCGACGCCCACAGTAACGATCTCACCTACACCCACTCCCACCATAACGCCTACTCCTACGCCAGTGCCTACCAAGGCCCCTTCTTTTAACGCCCAGGATTACCTCGGCATGTGGTACAGCGGGGATGGACTGGCATCCATTGATGTATACAGTTTAGATCAGTCTTCCGTTTCGTTCTTTTTAAGCCAGTCGGCAAATGCAGACGGGACGAGGGTGTCTGAATCAGATGTGACGGCAGAAGTAGCCGGAAATGCGGCACAGTTTTCCTTTACGGATTCCTTTGGAAGCACAGCTTCAGGAAACATGATATTTGACAGCAGCGGACTGTATGTAAATATTTCTACGACTGTCCAGGCAGAGGGGATTCCGGTAAGCCCGAATGTAAGCGGGATATTAACCAGGCAGCAGCCTGAAGTACAGCCGGAGCCCACAGCGACGCCTGTTCCAAATCCTACCCAGGGAGAAGGCGCCTCATCCGGGACAGAGGAATATTTTTTCCCGGACAGTGACAGCCGGTATCTCACAGATGAGGAAGTGTCCCGGTATTCCTCCTCAGATCTGGAACTGGCAAAAAATGAGATTTATGCCCGCCATGGAAGGATATTTGTGACACAGAGGATTTCCGATTACTTTAACAGTAAATCCTGGTACCAGGGAACCATTGATCCGGAGACCTTTGACGCACAGCAGGATTCTATTTTTAATGAGTATGAGATTGCGAATATTGAAAAGATTGCCCGGTGGGAAGAACAAAAAAGGGAGCAGGGAAATTAATATTTTGACCTTATATTAAGAGAGAAAGAGATCTCGGAACGAGGATTCCGGGATCTCTTTTTACTTTTTTGAACAGTTATTTAGGAGGTTTTTTATTGTCTGTCCGTCCCACCAGGTAGTCAATACTGGTATTATAATAATTTGCCAGGCGGATCAGCATTTCTACGGGAATATTGCGGGAACCTGTCTCATAATGAGAATACGTCCTCTGACTGATATGGAGGATTTCGCCCAGTTTTTTCTGGGAAAGATCCGCATCTATCCTCATGTCCTGGATTCTTGGATATCTCATTGTTCTCACCTCTCTGTATTTATCCATTTGAAAAAGTATAAAACAGAACGAAATGCACTATTGCATTTTGGAGCAAAATGGACTATACTAAATCCTAACTAACCTTTTGCCTGAAAAATAAGGCATCTTAGAAGCGGTCTTTT